>JAIRZG010000122.1 GCA_031267345.1 Zoogloeaceae bacterium | reverse complement strand
CAGGTGCAGACCCTGGTGGAAGCGATGGCGGACCGAAACCCTTCAACCCTCGAAGACGCTGAATTGCCGGAAGACCTGCTGCAACTCATCGGCTCGGTCTGGGAAACGCCGGACGGCGGGTTGTAAAGCCGCGCCAGACTGTGCAGGACATGACGCATGGACTGGCCTCCTGACGTTGACGGGTTTTGCAGGATAGTTTGCGTTCGGAATAAAGACCCGCTACGCCATGGAATAGGATCGGACGAGATGGAATGCCTCCGGTTTTGCCGGAGGATTGTTACTGTCCGGTATCTGGAATCAGAAGACCGTTACCCACGTTAAATTGACTTTAGCAACAACCCTGATTTCTGGCATGATCCGACTCTTTTGACGGGGCGCTGCATGTTCGATTTTCTGGGCGGGACGAATCCCTGGGTGCTTGTGAGTCTCGCGCTGGCGCTGTTGTTCACGCTTTCCTTTGAGTTCATCAATGGTTTTCACGACACCGCCAATGCCATTGCCACGGTGATTTATACCAGAACCATGTCCCCCTATCGGGCGGTCATGCTTTCCGGCGCGTTCAACTTTCTGGGGGTGCTCTTTGGCGGCGTCGGCGTCGCTTACGCCATCGTCCATTTGCTGCCCGTCGAATTGCTCATCAATGTCGACACCGGGGCGCTCGGTCTGGTTATGGTCTTTTCCCTGTTAACCGCCGCCATCGCCTGGAATCTGGGCACCTGGTTTTTTGGAATTCCCGCCTCCAGTTCCCACACCCTGATCGGCGCGGTGCTGGGCGTCGGCCTTGCCAACGCGCTCCTGAACGATTTACCCGTTGCGCACAGCATCAACTGGCAAAAAGCCATCGACATCGGTTTGTCGCTCATTTTTTCCCCGATTATGGGATTTGTCCTCGCCGGGATCATTCTGATCGGCCTGAAACGCTGGCGTCCCGCCGCCAGGATGCACCGTGCGCCGGAACTGCGCATGGAATTGAAGAACAGGAAACATCCCCCGTTCTGGAATCGGCTCGTGCTCGTGCTCTCGGCCATGGCCGTCAGTTTTGTACACGGTTCCAACGATGGGCAAAAAGGCATCGGACTCATCATGCTGGTGCTCATCTGTTTCCTGCCCGCCCAGTTTGTGCTCGATCAGGGCAGCAGCGCCTACCAGATTGAAAGCACCCGCGAGGCCGCGCATTACCTGAGACAGCTTTACGAAAAGCACAGTGGCGATCTGGGCGCGCAGCACACCCACAATGCGGACGCTTCCACGGCGTCAGCAAACTCCCGGTCGACGCCTTATCGTTGCGAAGTCGCCCATACGCCGGCGACGATTCAGCGTCTGCTGACAAACTTGAAAGGGCTGCACGATTACACGACGCTGGCGGATGAAAAACGGATTGAAGTCCGCCGCGACCTGCTTTGTCTGGATGAGGTCGCCAAGCAAGTGGGCAAGCTGCCCACGCTCGCGTCACGGGAAAAATCCGACTTGAACCGCCTGCGTAAAGACCTCACCGCCACCACGGAATACGCCCCCGTCTGGGTCACGCTGGCGATCGCCATTGCGCTCGGTCTGGGCACCATGGTCGGCTGGCGGCGCGTAGTGGAAACGGTCGGCGAGCGCATCGGCAAACAGGGCATGACCTACGCTCAGGGCATGAGCGCCCAGATTACCGCCGCGATTGCCATCGGCGCCGCCAATCTCTACAGCCTGCCGGTTTCCACGACACATATCCTGTCGTCCGGCGTTGCCGGGACGATGGTCGCCAATCGCAGCGGACTGCATGGCGGCACTCTGAAAAACATCCTGCTCGCCTGGATTTTGACCTTTCCCATCTCCATGCTGCTGGCGGCAGGCATTTTCTGGCTGGCGGCGCAGTTTTTGTAGTCTTGCTCAAAAATAACTACGCGCCTCTTCAAAGCGGGTCAAGTAATCGCTATTTTCCAGCAAGCGTAATTTAGCGTCGCGGGTGTTTGGTTTGCGGCGGCTTTGCGTCGTGCGCTCACAATCGGCGGGTCGATGAAGCGTGGCTCGCCCGACGCTTGCTGATTTTATTCACCACGGCTCAATTACGGGAAAATCAATGGAAATCGGTAATGTGATAATTACTGCTAAAAGTATCGCTTTTGCTCCCCCCAAAGAAGGCAAATCCATAATCTTCGAGATAGTATCTGGTGGTGTAATTATTGTCTTTATCCCCAACAGTACGACACCTTATTTCTTTGGCGTTGCCCGTAAGTTTCACATGTAATTGATGGGCTGGCATCTCTCGTATAATATCGCAAACACATTCTGATGTATAAGTGGAAGACCGACTATAACGGGTTGAGCTATTGTAATGCTTGGATGTGATTTTGTATACCAAATGTAGCGCAGGCGCCGAGAACAAGAGACATCAAAAAAACGGGAAATAGGCGGAAATTTGTCATGAGAAACCTTCTGGATAAAATCGATCAGCGCCACACCCGTTCACGGTATGGCAAGCGTGTTGTTCTCTCCGACGTAACGCGCCGCATTTTAATCTCTCTCCCGCAAGCGGGCAAGGGAAACTCTGAATAGCCGTCATTCCCGCTTTCGCGGGAATGACGAATTTTGATTTGTTCAGATTTCCCCCAAGAGGGAGAAAGCAGCGTCATACCCTAACCCAGCGTCTCCCGGATGGCGGCTTGCATCAAGCGCCGATAAAACTCGTGAAAATGCTGCATTCCGTCTTCCATCGGGCTTTGGTAGGGGCCGACCTCGTTTCTTCCTTCGGTTTCCAGCGCGACGCGGCCTCTGTCCATGCGCTCGCCGATGTCATCGTCCTCGATGGCGGTCTCCATGTAGGCGGCCTGTTCGGCCTCAATGAATTCGCGCTCGAAGTCGACGATTTCTTCCGGGTAGTAAAACTCCACCACATTCAGGGTCTTGTGCGCACCTTGCGGCAGCACGGTGGAGACGACCAGCGCGTGTGGATACCACTCCACCATGATGTTCGGATAGTAGGTGAGCCATACCGCGCCCTGCGGCGGCGTTTCGCCCCGATCGCCGTAGTATTCACGCACCACTTTCTGCCAGCGGTCATAAACTTTGGAGCCGGATTTCATCAGCGAAGTGATGCCGACTTTCTGTACCGAATACCATTCCCCGAATTGCCAGGAAAGGTCGTCGCAGGTGACGAAATTGCCAAGTCCCGGATGGAAGGGAACGACATGGTAATCCTCCAGATAGACCTCGATAAAGGTTTTCCAGTTGTAGTTGCATTCATGCAGTTCCACCCGGTCGAGCTTGTAGCCGGAAAAGTCGAATGCATGCGCCACCTGCATTCCGGCAAGGTCGGCCTTGGCGGAACGCGGGCCTTGGAACAAGAGGCCATTCCAGTTTTCCAGTTTTGCCTTGTCCAGGTTCAGGCAGGGATTTTCCGGGAAATGCGGCGCGCCGATCAGCGTCCCCGCATTGTCGTAAGTCCAGCGATGAACCGGACAGACGATGTTGCCGGAGAGCTTGCCCGCGCCCTGCAACATGATGGCCTGACGGTGACGGCAGACATTGGACAGCAGCCAGTGTTCGTCCGCGTGATTCAAAACCAGCCTGCCATGATCCCGCCATTCCAGCGAACGGTAATCGCCGGAAGCCGGAGCCATCAACTGATGCCCCGCATAGCCGGGACCTGCGTCGAAAATGCGTTTTTTTTCCAGCGCGAAAACCTGTTCGTCAAAATACCAGTCTATCGGCAGCTGGGAAACTGCGGGCGCCAGACGGGATGGCATTGCAATGTCGGTCATGTCCATACCTCCAATTTTCAGAAGACCGGGGACGAAAGACAGGGAATAGTGATTCTGTCTTTCCTTCCAGCGCGCTTCATTCAGGCCGGGTCAAAAGGAAGGGGGATTGTAGATCAGCGCCGGAAATCCGGGATCGTCGCCGTCCATCCGGGCAGTGACTTTGTGGCGGAAACATCAGGAAAGCAGCGCCTTGCAGGTTTCCTCGAAGTCGTGTTCGATACGCGCCAGCACCGGCAGCAGCCGCGTCTCGTCCAGCGCCAGACGTTGCCAGGCGGGCGCGGAAAGGCGTGGAATGGGTGCGTCATCATCGTCCATGAGCGCGTGCGCCAGAATGTCGGCCAGATGCAGGAGATCGGCGGCCTCGCTGTCCGGCGCGTGGTGTTGGGCGATGGCGGCGACGAGTTCGGGCGGCAGTCCCCATTGCGCCGCCAGCATCGCGCCCGCCTGGGCGTGTTCGACGCCGAGCAGGGCGCGTTCGCTGTCCAGGCGCATGACAGCGCGTTCGCTCGACGGGTCGTCCAGCGCCTGACGATATTCATCGGGAAAACAGCTTGCCAGCAACAGTTGGCCAATGTCGTGCAAAAGACCCTGGGTAAAGGCGATGTCCGGATTTTTGCGGCAAACGACCGCCAGCGCGCGCGCGGCGACGGCAACCGCGATGGAATGCCGCCAGAACTCCAGCGCGGCGAAACCCGCGCAGGGCGGACGGGTAATGACGCGCAGGGCGGCGATATTCAGAATCATCGCATGGAGGGAACGCAGACCAAGAATGACAATGGCGTCGTCGATGCTCGCTACCTGACCGCTCAGGCCGTAAAAAGAGGAATTCGCCAGTCGCAGGATCCGCAGCGCCAGTCCCTGATCGGCGGCGATGCGTTGCGCCAGGACGGAAAAATTCAAACCGTCGTCGGCATGAGACAAATCCGCCAGCAGACCGGAGATCAGCGGCGGCAATCCCGGCAGCGCGGCAATAGCCTCGCGCAGACGCGCTTCGCTCAAAAGGGGCGGCTTTTCTCCGGTCATGCGCTATCGTCTGCAAGCTGTCGGCAGCGGTAATGAACCAGTATCCGGTAAAGTTCCTGCGCTCCGGAATGCGCGCCCGTATGGGCAAAGCGCGCCTTCAGCGCGCGGACGATCGCGTCTGCTGTTTTTTGCCGCGTCACCAGTGTCGCCGGGTCGGTATGCTTGTCGGTCACGGGGTCGCCTTGTCGGGAATGAAGATGAAAAGTCTGCCGCTGGCGGCGGAATGTTGTCCCAACGCGCGGCAGAAAAGTGTGTAGGCGCGCGCGTTTGGCGCGGTGAAGGCGCTGCCGCGCTCTCTTTTGTCCGCGTCCGCCGCGCGCAGCGATTCCGGCGGCAGCAGGGCGGAGATTTGCTGACCGAGCAACAGGACTTCCCCGTTGTCGCCAAAGGCTTGCCGCGCCGCTTCGTTGGTGGTGGCGATCATGCCGGAATCATCAACGCCCAAAAGCGGCAAAGGCAGAATCTGCATGACTTCATGCAGGACATCCAGCACCTTTTCATCGCGCGCAAGCTGATGCTGCTTTTCTTCCAGCAACGCCTGAAGACGCTGGTTGGCGAGGATCAGGTTCTGGTTGGCGCGGGAAAGTTCTGCGGCCAGCCGCCGGTTATCGTCTGCGAGTTCCTTGTAGACAAAGGCTTCGCGCAGCGTCGCGCGCAGTTGCTCGTCATCCCAGGGTTTGGTGAGGAATTTGTAGATCGCGCCTTCATTCACCGTTTTGGCGATGGATTGAATTTCCAGATAGCCGGTGAGCGCCATACGCACACAGTCCGGCTGGACAAGCCGCGCCTGACTCAGGAATTCCACGCCGCTCATGTGCTGCATCCGCTGTTCGCTGAGAATCACATCCACCGGCTGCTTTTTCAGGATGTCCAGTCCGGCTGCGCCGCCCAGAGCGGTGAGGATTTTGTAACCGTCCGGACGCAACAGGCGGCGCAGGGCGGCGAGCACGTCGGCCTTGTCATCGACCAGCAGCAGGGTGCGCGGGTGGGTGGACGCTTCCATCGTTCAGTCGTTGCTGTGCCGCAGCGCCATCAGACGCCAGATGAGCGGCGTAAAAATCAACTGCATGGCCAAATTCTGACCATCGCCAGGAATCACAATGGTATTGGCGCGGCTCATGAAAGCGCCCCGGATCATGCTGAGCAGATAGGGAAAATCCACGCCTCTGGGATTGGCGAAGCGAATGACCACCAGCGATTCGCTGGCGGCGGGAATATCGCGCGCGCCCACCGGATCGGAGGTATCGACCACTGGCACACGCTGGAAATTGATGTGCGTCAGATTGAACTGCGGCACGACATATTGCAGATAATCGGGCATCCGCGCGAGGATGGTGCGGGTGACGGCCTCGCGCGAATAGCCGCGCATCCGGGTGTCGCGGTGGATTTTCTGTATCCATTCCAGATTGGCGACGGGCGCGATGCCGATCAGCAAATCCGGATATTGCGCCACATCAACCTCCGGCGTTCGCACCGCGCCGTGCAGTCCTTCATAGAACAGCAGATCGGTGTCGGGCGGCAGGTTTTCCCAAGGGGTGAAAGCGCCGGGCGACTGACCGTAGCGTTCGGCTTCTTCCCGGTCATGCAGGTAATGACGGTGTTTTCCCGCGCCGCTTTCGGCATAGACGCGAAACAGCGTTTCCAGTTCGACAAAGAGATTGGTCTCCGGGCCGAAAAGCGAAATGCGCGGTTCGCCCTTTTCCTCGCGCGCGTCATTCATGCGGCGCAGGGCGGCGCGTTCGTAACGATGAAAACTGTCGCCCTCGACGATGGCCGCATTTACGCCCTCACGCCGGAAAATGCGCTCGAAGACCGCGCGCACGGTGCTGGTTCCCGCGCCGGAAGAACCGGTAATGGCGATGATGGGATGGCGGGCGGACATGGCGGGCGGGCGTCAGAGGGCGGACGCGAAGGATGCGGAGCGGATTTCCGGCAACACGATGTTGACTTCCAGTATCTCGCAGTTGCCCTCTTTTTCCAGGGAAACCTTGATGTCTTCGGGACTGATCGCCACGTAGCGGGAAATCACGGCGACCAGATCTTTTTGCAGGGCGGGCAGAAAATCCGGCGTGTTGTTCTGACCGTTGCGCTCATGCGCGATGACGAGTTGCAGCCGCTCTCTGGCAATGTCCGCCGTTCTGGGCCTGGGTCTGAACAGGCGGGAAAAAAGAGAATTCATGCTCATTTCCCCCCGAACAGGCGTTTCAACAGCCCCGGCTTTTCATACTCGACAAAGCGCAGGGGCTGTGTTTCTCCCAGGAAGCGGGCGACGACATCCTTGTAGGCTTCCGCCACATCGGAGTCCGGCAGGTGGATGGCGGGCGTACCTTGATTGGAGGCGTGCAGCACGGTTTCGGATTCGGGAATGACGCCGATGATGGGAATCCGCAGAATTTCCTGAATGTCCTTGTAAGAGAGCATTTCGCCCTCATCGACCCGCTTGGGCGAATAGCGGGTAATCAGCAGATGCTCCTTGACCGGTTCCTCTCCGTTGATGGCGCGCCGCGACTTGGCCTGCAAGATGCCGAGAATGCGGTCGGAATCGCGCACGGAAGAAACTTCCGGATTGGAGACGACCAGCGCCTCATCCGCGAAGGTGAGCGCCATGATGGCTCCGTGTTCGATGCCGGCGGGCGAATCGCAAACGACGTACTCAAAGCCCATGTGTTCGAGTTCGTGGAGGATTCTTTCCACGCCACCTTCGCTCAGATCGTCCTTGTCGCGGGTTTGCGAGGCGGGCAGCACGTAGAGGTTGTCATTTTCGCAGTGCTTGTCCTTGATTAACGCCTGATTCAACGTGGCCTGTCCCTTGATGACATTGATTAGGTCATACACTACGCGCCGCTCGCAGCCCATGATGAGATCCAGATTCCGGAGGCCCACGTCAAAATCGATCACTGCGGTTTTGAAGCCGCGCAGGGCAAGTCCGGAAGCAAAACAGGCGCTGGTCGTGGTCTTGCCCACGCCGCCCTTGCCGGAGGTCACAACAATGATGCGGGTCACAGAACTTCTCCGAAATTTGAAAAGGTGGATTTTACGGGCTTTTCCTTGCCGCGGCGCGTCGGCATCGGTAACTTTGCACTCCGTCATTCGCCGCCTTCTGTCGCCTGATCCCTTATAATCCGCTTTCCATGCCCATTTCACAGGAGAATTTTCATGAATGCCCAGAATGGTTACAACATCGAAGATCTGGCCGTCGGTCAAAGCGCCAGCGTTTCCAAGACCATCACCGACGCCGACATCGTGCTTTTTTCCGGCGTTTCCACCGATACCAACGCCGTGCACCTGAACGAGGAATTCGCCAAGACTACCCTGTTCGGCGGACGTATCGCCCACGGGATGCTTTCCGCCGGCCTGATTTCCGCCGTGCTCGGCAACCGTCTGCCCGGCCCCGGCACCATCTATCTGGGACAAACCCTGAAATTCAAGGCGCCCGTGCGCCCCGGCGATACGGTCACGGCGACCGCCACCGTCAAGGAAATCGTCGTTGAAAAGAAACGCGCCGTGCTGGAAACCGTGTGTACCGTCAATGGCAAGCCGGTCATCGAGGGCGAAGCCACCATGCTGTGCACCAGCGGCAAGGATTGACGCCCGCCTGCCGGAACGAAGCGCGCTTCATTCCGGCTTTTCCCCTCCTCAAGCCCATTTCATGACGCTACGCGATGTAGAAACTTTCGGACAGGTTTCACGCCGCGCAGCCTGCAAACCTCGCTGTTGCCCGACAGCTTTGCCCGCTTTCTTCCACATTGATTTTCCGCCATGACTTTTATCCATACCCTCGCCACCGCCTGGGAAAGAAACGATTCCCTGCTCTGTGTCGGCCTTGACCCCGATCCCGCGCGTTTTCCCGCACATTTGCACGGCAGGGACGACGCCATTTTTGAATTCTGCAAGACCATTGTGGCGGCGACCGCCGATCTGGTCTGCGCCTTCAAGCCGCAAATTGCCTATTTCGCCGCCCAACGCGCCGAAGACCAGTTGGAGGCGTTGATCGCGCATATTCACGCGGCGTATCCCTGCATTCCGGTCATCCTCGACGCCAAGCGCGGCGACATTGGCGACACGGCGGCGCAATACGCTGTGGAAGCCTTCGAGCGTTTTCAGGCCGACGCGCTGACGGTCAATCCCTACATGGGGCGGGATTCCATCGCGCCGTATCTGGCCTATCCGGATAAGGGCGTCATCCTGCTGTGTCGCACCTCCAATCCCGGCGGTAGCGATGTGCAGGCATTGGAAGTGGGCGGCGAGCAGCTCTATGAACGTATTGCGCGACTGACGGCAAAGGAATGGAACAGCAGCGGCCAATGCGCGTTGGTGGTCGGCGCGACCTACCCCGCCGAACTCGCGCGGGTGCGCGCGCTGGTTGGCGACATGCCCCTGCTGACCCCCGGCATCGGCGCGCAGGGCGGCGATATTGCCGCCGTGGTGCAAGCTGGACAAACCCGTAACGGCACGGGGCTGATCCTCAATTCCTCCCGCGCCATCCTCTACGCCGGCGCCGACGAACACTACGCCCAATTCGCCCGCCAAAGCGCGCAAGCCGCCCGTGACGCGATCAATGTTCAAAGGACAAAAAGTTAGCGAAGGCTGCGCCTTCGGCGCAGGGTACGCAGAGAAACAAGGCGGCTTTTACTGTCCTCCGCTCTCTGTCTTCTGTTTTCTGATATGCACAGCGCACAGCGGGGGCGTGAAAAAAGTTTGTGTTTGTTTGCGTTTGTGGCTTGACAAAATTTATAGGTTCCATATTGATGATTTTAAAGGATTTTTTTGCTTGCCAAAATTTCAGGCAATATCGGGGGCGTTGATGGCAGCGCGCTTTATCGGGGGTTTCCCCTGCCACTCTCCACAAAGTTATCCACAGACTTTGGGGGTAATTTGAAAAAACCCTGTTAGCAGCGTGAGTTAGGATGTTTTTCGAGAAATTACTCAAAATACTCGCGCTAACTTTTGTTTTTGTGTTTGTCCTTCTGCAATGATCATTGTTCGTCTGGCCTTGGATGTTCCACTTTATCGCCTGTTCGATTACCGCATCGAGGACGACCCGCGCCTGCGCCCCGGTCTGCGCGCGCGTGCGCCCTTCGGGACGCGCGAAAAAATCGGCGTCATCGTGGAGGTGGTCGCCCAAAGCGAACTGCCGCCCGAACAACTGAAGACCGCGCGGCTTGTCGAAGACGACGACCTGCCGCCCCTGCCGCCCGACTTTTTCCAGCTTTGCGAGTTCGCCAGCCAGTATTATCAGGCGCCGCCGGGCGAGGTCATCCTTCAAGCATTGCCGCCGGGACTGAAAAAAATCCGCGTCGTCAAACGACGAAAAAAGCGCCGGAAAGAAGCTGCCGCGCCCGTCGCGCCAGACCTGCCGTCGCTTACCGGGGGACAATCCGCCGCGTTAAACATCCTGCGTCTGGATCGGGGCTACGCGCCCTTTTTGCTGCATGGCGTTACCGGCAGCGGCAAGACGGAAGTTTATCTGCGGCTCATCGACACAGTGTTGCGGGCAGGCAAGCAGGCGCTATTGCTGGCGCCGGAAATCAACCTCACGCCGCAACTGGAAGCGCGGCTGGCGCAGCGTTTTCCCGACATTGCCGTAGCCATGCTGCACAGCGAACTCACTGAAGCCGCGCGTGAACACGCCTGGCGGGCGGCGTTTTCCGGCGCGGCGCGCATCGTCGTCGGCACCCGTCTGGCGGTGTTTACGCCCTTGCCGCAACCGGGGCTGATCATCGTCGATGAAGAACACGATCCCTCCTACAAGCAACAGGACGGAATGCGCTATTCCGCCCGCGATCTCGCCATCTTTCGCGCCCGCTTGAGCCATCTGCCCATCGTGTTGGGATCGGCGACGCCCAGTCTGGAATCCTGGTCACACGCCCTGCATGGACGCTATACCCTGGCGCGTCTGCCCGAACGCGCCGTCAGCGACGCGCGTCTGCCCGCCGTGCGCGTACTCGACATCCGCCGCCAGAAATTGACCGAAGGCTTGAGCGAACCTCTGTTGGTCGCCCTGCGCCAGCGTCTCGCGGCGAAAGAACAAAGCCTCATTTTTCTCAATCGGCGCGGCTTTGCGCCGGTGCTTGCCTGTCCGGCCTGTGGCTGGGTCTCGCGCTGCCCGCGCTGCGCCGTCAATCGCGTGCTGCACCTCGCGGATCGGCGTTTGCGCTGTCATCACTGCGGACTGGAAAGCCACATCCCCAAAACCTGTCCGACCTGCGGCAATGCGGATTTGCATCCTTTCGGGCGCGGAACCCAGCGTCTGGAAGTCCGACTGGCGGAACTTCTGCCAGAGGCGCGCATCCTGCGCGTGGATCGCGATTCCGCCAAAAGCCGCAAACATTGGGAGGCGATGCTGGGCGAAATCCAGTCCGGCGCGGCGGACATTCTGGTGGGGACGCAAATGCTCGCCAAGGGACACGATTTCCCCCGCCTGACGCTGGTCGGCGTCATCGGCGCGGACGCCGCCCTGTTCGCCGCCGACTGGCGCGCGCCGGAACGCCTGTTCGCCCAGCTCATGCAGGTAGCCGGACGCGCCGGACGCGCCGATCTGCCCGGCGAAGTCATCATCCAGAGCGAATACCCGCAGCATCCGCTCTATCAGGCGTTGATTCGGCAGGATTACCCCGGCTACGCCGAAACCCTGCTTGCCGAACGTCGCGCCGCCGGATTCCCGCCTTACGCCTATCAGGCTATCCTGCGCGCCGAAGCCTGCGACATGATGACGGCGCTGGCGTTTCTGCAACAGGCTGCCGCGCTTCCCTGCGTCGCCGATTATTCGGATGTCGTGGTCTACGATCCCGTCCCCATGCGCCTTTCCCGCATGATGAATCAGGAACGCGCCCAACTGCTGCTCGAATCCGCTTCCCGTCCCCAACTGCAAGCTTTCCTCGCCGTCTGGCGCGCCGCCCTGGAATCCCTCCCCCGCAAACACCGCCTGCGCTGGCATCTCGAAGTCGATCCCGTCGACTGCTGACGCGCTTGCGAGTTTGCCCAGGCAAGGGACGCGCTCGGGCAAACCGCTCGCGGCGCATATCGTCGGGGTATCGTCACAAGTCATAAAGCGTATGAACAGGTTCTGGGACGGCTTGCAAGTTAATATCATAAACCGCGGACTGTTAACGGAATTTTATGCTTCGGCCCGGATCCCTTGCCAGGGCAATCGCACGAATGCCATTGTTGTACACGTTGACATTTTTTCGTTTACGCACAAAGGCTTACACAGGGGACTGTTCACAGCCTTTTGTTTTATGTAGTTTTCTGTCTTTTTGGGGCGACTCATG
>JAIRZG010000075.1 GCA_031267345.1 Zoogloeaceae bacterium | reverse complement strand
TCATGGAAGCCTCCTTTACAAAAGGTTACGAAAAAAACAGACGCGATTCTACTCCGCTTCATGACGAGATGTTGGGGAAATTACAAAAAAATATGTAACCGCGTTGGAAAACCTGAACGGGTTAAACCCTGTCATGCCCCTGACAAGCGATAATTCAATGTTTTCAAAGACTTGTGGATTTCCGCCTATCGAGGGCATGACAGGGTTTTCTCTCCCACCCCTGACCCTTCGCACGTAGGGCGGATTAGCGGCGAAGCCGCGTAATCCGCCGATCAAAGCCTTTCGCCGCGAAGCGGCGCATGAATGGGAGCTTCCATTGGGGCGCTTCGCGCCAAGCTCACGACTGGCGGATTACGCTGCGCTAATCCACCCTACGCCCTGTACGTGGAGGGTCAGGGATGGACAGTCTCCCTCCCCAAACCCTGCCGCGTTCTTATTCCCGCGCAACGACGCGGCGGGATTATGGTTTATCCCGAAACGCCCCCGCGCTGAAGGCGCGCGCCGCTGCCCGCAAGGGCTATTCTTCTGCGCCGACCAGGGCGCCGTTTTCTTCCATCCAGGCGCGGCGGCCTGCGGATTCGGTTTTGGCCATGAGCATGTTCATGATTGGGCCGGCCTCTTCCTGACGTGGCAGACGCACACGCATCAAGCGGCGGGTGTCGGGGCACATGGTGGTTTCCCAGAGTTGTTCCGGGTTCATTTCGCCCAAACCCTTGAAGCGGGAGATGGTGATGTTTTCCGTCCTGATTTTTTCGCGGCGCAGTTTGTCCAGTTCCGCTTCGCGCTCACTTTCATCCAGCGCGTAGACCTTGCGCGGCGGGCGGCTTTTGCCTTGACCCGGCACGTCCAGCCGATAGAGCGGCGGCTGGGCGAAATACAGGTGTCCCTGTTCCACCAGCTTGGGGAAATGGCGATAAAACAGGGTGCACAGCAGGACGCGGATGTGTGAGCCGTCCACGTCGGCGTCGGTCATGATCACCACCTTGCCGTAGCGCAGATTGGCGAGCGCTTTGTCATCCGCTTCGGGCGGATGCGGGTCGATGCCCAGCGCCACGGCGATGTCGTGGATTTCGCGGTTGGCGTAGAGGCTGCCGGGTTCGACTTCCCAAGTATTCAGCACCTTGCCGCGCAGGGGCAGGATGGCCTGGATTTCCTTGTCGCGTCCGGATTTGGCGGAGCCGCCCGCCGAATCGCCTTCGACCAGAAAAAGCTCGTTGCGGCGGAGGTCTTCGGACTGGCAGTCGGAAAGTTTGCCGGGGAGGATGGCGACGCCGGATTGCTTGCGTTTTTCCACTTTCTGTCCGGCGCGATTGCGCGTCTGGGCGGCGCGAATGGCGAGTTCGGCCACTTTTTTCGCGGCCTCCGGATGTCCGGTCAGCCAGAGTTCCAGCGGATCGCGCAACATGCGGGCGACCAGCGGCATGGCGTCGCGCGAGTTGAGCCGCTCCTTGGTTTGTCCCTGAAAGGAAGGATCGAGCACTTTCGCGGAAAGCACAAAACTCATGCGCGAAAACACGTCTTCGGCGGCGAGTTTGACGCCTTTGGGAATCAGCGCGTGGTGTTCGCAGAAATTTTTAACTGCCTCGAAAGCCGCCTGTCGCAGTCCTGCTTCATGGGTTCCGCCCGCTGAAGTGGGAATGAGATTGACATAGGATTCACGCGCCGGCGCGCCTTCCGCCGTCCAACACAGGGCGCAGGCCGCACCCGCGCCCTGGGGGAAATTTTCGTCCTGCGCGGAGGCGTATTTTTCGCTGACGAACAGGGGCGCGACCAGTTCGTCCTGGATCTGTTCGGAAAGATATTGCCGCATCCCCTGATCAAAGCGCCAGACGCGCGTTTCGCCGCCTTCGATGTGGAGACTGACTTCCAGCCCCGGCAACAGCACGGCCTTGCTGCGCAGGAGGCGTTCCAGTTCGACCGGGGAAACCTGCGGCGAGTCAAAAAACCGTGCGTCCGGCCAAGCGCGCGTCCAGGTGCCGCTTTGTCGCTTGGGCGCTTCACCCGTCTGCGTCAGCGGCTCGATGACATTGCCGCCGGAAAAGGCGATCCGGTAACGCGCGCCATCGCGGGTGACTTCCACTTCCAGGCGCGAAGAAAGCGCGTTGGTGACGGAAACGCCCACGCCGTGCAGTCCGCCGGAAAAGCGATAGGCCGAATCGCCGTCATTTTTATTGAATTTTCCGCCCGCGTGCAGGTGGGTAAACACCACTTCCACGGTGGGGACGCCTTCCATCGGATGAACCTCCACCGGAATGCCGCGTCCGTCATCACGCACCGACACCGACTGATCGGCGTGGAGCGTCACCTGAATGCGCTTGCAATAGCCCGCCAGGGCTTCGTCGGCGGCGTTGTCGATCATTTCCTGAATGATGTGCAGGGGCGAGTCGATGCGGGTATACATGCCCGGACGATGACGCACGGGTTCCAGTCCCTTGAGGACGGCAATGGAATGGGCGGTGTAATTCATCAGGTATCCGGAAAAAGGGAATCCGCGATCGGAAGGCGGCGGCGGATCGTAAGCGGTGCGACAGGGAATCGCAAGCGTCAAAAAGTCGGGCGTAGCGGAAATTCGCGCCAGACCATCGCGTAATCGCGTTTCCCTGTTTACCAACCCGTTCAAGCAGGGGAAAATACGGGGTCGATCGAATTCATTTTTTTGTCATCATGGAACAATCGCTTCCCCCTGCGTTCTTGCCGGAAAAATCGCATCTGGCCTTGTATTGTCGTGACAGTTTGCGGCATCTGGAATCGTTCCATGCCGGTGAAACGTTGATGCGGCGCGCTGGCGCGGCGGCGGCGGCGTGGGTGGAGGAATTGCTGGGCAAGGCGGACGCTTCGGCGTCGGTGCTGGTGCTGGCGGGGCCGGGGAACAACGGCGGCGACGCGCTGACGCTGGCGACCCTGTTGCGGCAGCGGCGGATTGCCGTCATCGCGGTGTTTTCCGGTCAGGTCGAGCGTTTGCCAAAAGACGCGGCGCAGGCTTGTCGGCAGTTTGTCGCCGAAGGCGGGCGGCTTTTGTCGGAAATTCCGCCGGACGCGCGTTGCGATTTGATTGTGGACGGGCTGTTCGGCATCGGCCTGACGCATCCGCTGGAAGGTGAAGCGGCGAGTCTGGCGGAGGCCGCCAACCGATTGGCGCAGGAATGGGATTGTCCCTTGCTGGCGCTGGATTGTCCTTCCGGGCTGAATACGGATACGGGCTTTTGTCAGGGCGCGGTTATACACGCCAGTCATACCCTGGGGTTCATCGCCGCCAAGCCGGGGTTTTATACGGCGGATGGCGTGGATTGTTGCGGCCAGATTCGCGTCGATAGTCTGGGGCTTTCGCCGGACGCGACGCTCTCGCCCGATGGATGGCGGATCACGCTGGATACGTTCGCGCATTGTCTGCAACCGCGCAAGCGCAATTCGCACAAGGGCGTTTACGGTAGCGTCGGCGTGATTGGCGGCGCGCATTCGATGTCGGGCGCGGTGCTGTTGGCGGGACGCGCGGCCTTGAAGCTGGGCGCGGGCTGTGTTTTTCTGGGTCTGCTCGATCCACAAGCGCCGGGTGTGGATTTTGCGCATCCGGAACTGATGATCCGCAAGCCCGAAAGCGTATTCGACGTGATTTTGAGCGCGCTGGCATGCGGCCCCGGCATGGGACGCAGCGATCATGCCGCCGAATTGCTGGAACTGGCGGTTGGTTATCCGGCGCCTTTGGTGCTGGATGCGGACGCGCTCAATCTGCTGGCCTTTGACGACAATCTGCAAAACGCGCTGCTGGGACGCAAGGCGGCAACGCTCCTGACGCCTCATCCCGCCGAGGCCGCGCGTCTTCTGGATTTGCAGACGGTGGATATTCAGCAAAACCGCATCCGCATGGCGCAGGAGCTGGCCCACCGTTATCGCGCCTGGGTGGTGCTGAAAGGCAGCGGCAGCGTTATCAGCGCTCCGGATGGCGAATGGTGGATGAACACCACGGGTAATCCGGGGTTGTCCGGCCCCGGTTTTGGCGATGTGTTGTCGGGGATGCTGCTGGCCTTGCTGGGACAAGGCTGGCCGTCCGGCGCGGCCTTGCAGGCGGCGGTGCATCTGCACGGACAGGCGGCGGATGATCTGGTCAGCGCCGGAACAGGCCCGGTGGGCTTGTGCGCCGGAGAACTCATCGATGCCGCCCGCGCCCGTTTCAATGACTGGTTGCGGGCGCGGTGATGGGCTTCTTCGATTGGTTTTCGGGCAGGCAGACAGCGGATTCGCCAGAGACGGCGGCGGCGATTGACTGTCTGATCAAGACCATAGACCCGCGTCTGGCGGCGATTTCCAGTGCTTCGGCGCAGCTTGCGCCGGTCGTTGAAAGCGCGCTGGCGTTTTGTTGGCGCGTGGCGGACGAGATTCCCGGCCCGCTGGACGCTTCCCTCGCGCATTGGCGCGATTCCCCCCTGCTGTGCGCCCTGTTTACGCGCAATGAGGATCTGCAACAGGCGTTCAGTCGTCAGGAAATGGTGCACGACGCTCTGGCGGAACAGCCGTTCGCAACGCGGTTTTATGCCTTGCTGGGCGCGGTTTTCGAGGAAAGGAAAAGCTTTGGCGTGGTGCTGGAAAACGGGGCGCTGCGTCCGGATGTCGCCGTGACCAGCCTGAATTTTACGCGCCACCGCCTGTTTCTGCCCTGCGTCGCGCTGGAGACTTTTACGCGCGATGTGGCGTGGGCGCTGTTTCGGCATCTGGCGCTGGAAATCCTTTATCACCTTTCGCAAATGAAGGAAGAAGCCGCCGAACGACGCGAGGAAATCGCCTTTCTGCGCGCCCAACTGGCCTACCACGGACAACAGGGACTGGGCGAGATTCTGGCGATATCCACGCCGGAAGAAGACGCGGCGGAAGAGGGCGTCGCGCCGGAAACGCCGGAATCCCTGGCTCGCCAACTGGCGGAAAGTCAGGCGGCGCTGAAGGCGGCGGGCGAGCCGCTGCAAAACCTGGAAAACACGCTGGAGTGGATCATCCAGCGCCTTGCCGATCCCGCGCGGCTGCTCAATATGCAAACGCTGCGCTACCGGATCAACAACGTCAATCAAGTGGTGACGGACGATCAACCCGGCGTCGATTTGTGCTTTTGTCATTTCAGCGTCCATGCGCCCACGCCGCGTCAGGGGATATTGCTGCGCGTGACGTATCCCGTCGATGAATTGCTGCCCCGGCGTCAGATTGCCGCGCAAATGGCGCAGTTGCTCTGAAACCTGCTCTGAAACCTTCTCCCGTTTCGCTCTGGCGGCGGCGCTGCTGCCGCCAAAGACCGTATGGTGGGCTATAATTTCAGGCGTGGCGCGGGATGCGCCATCGTGTGAACAAATCGAACGCAGGGAAAAAAATAAAACATGGGACGCATAACAGACTGGAAAATCTGGATTCGTCTGACGGCTGCCATCTGGCTGGTGTTGGTGGTGGCGTGGATAGGCATTATTGCCTGGGAGAGCCGTGAAAATCTGGAAACCGCCATTGCGCAGGCGCGAGGTTTTTCCCAAAGCATCCACGACATGACGATGGCGGGGCTGACCGCCATGATGCAGAGCGGGACGCCCGAAGAACGGGAAGATTTTCTGAAACAGATCAAGGAACTTTCCATCATCCATGAGCTTACCGTGGCGCGTAGCGCGGATGTCGCCAAACTCTACGGCCCTGATCCAAGAGCGACGCAGATGGACGCGATTGAACAGGGTGTTATGCGTTCAGGCGAATCCCATATCGCTATCATCGAGGAAGGCGGGCATCTTGCCCTGCGCGTGGTCAATCCGGTCAGGGCGTCGAGCAATTATCTGGGCAAGGATTGTCTGGCCTGCCACTTTGTGCGGGAAAATACCGTGCTGGGCGTGGTCAGCATGAAAATTTCCCTGGAATCCGTGGAAGTCGCCGTCTCCACGATGCGGATCCAGTTGGCGGCGGTCGCTTTCATGGTCAGTCTGTTGTTGTTGGGGCTTATCTACTGGATCAGCAGGCTCGTAGTCAGTCAACCGCTGGACAAATTGCGTAATGGCCTGATCGACATTGCCCATGGCGAAGGCGACTTGACGCAGCGGCTGGAAATCAAAAGCCGGGACGAAATCGGTCAGACGGCGCAGGTGTTCAACGAAATGATGGCGAACTTCGCCAGTCTGGTGCGCCAGATCACCACTGCCGCGCGGCAGGTTTCCGGCAAGGCGCATGAACTGGCGGAGAGCGCCGAGCAGGTCATGGGAAGCTCGCGCGTGCAGGATGAGAAATCCATTCAGGCGGCGGGCGCGGTGGAGGAACTGGTGGCTTCCATCGCCGCCATCGCCCAGGCTGTCGAACAGGTGCGGCGGCAGTCGGAAGAGTCGCGCGAACGCACCCGGGCGGGCAATCAGGGCCTTGCGGCGTTGCTTGCCGAAATGTCCAAAGTCAAGGCGACCTTTGGCGAAATGGCGCATCGCGTCAATGACTTTGTGAAGAGCGCCGAAGCCATCAGCGCCATGACGCGGGAAGTCCGGGAGATTGCCGAGCAGACCAATCTGCTGGCGCTGAACGCCGCCATTGAGGCGGCGCGGGCGGGCGAGCAGGGCAGGGGCTTTGCCGTGGTGGCGGACGAAGTGCGAAAACTCGCGGAAAAATCCGCGCGTTCAGCCCGCACCATCGATGGCATTACCGAAACCCTGAGCCGTCAGTCTACCGTGGTGAAAGACATCATCACCCAAAACATCGACAACCTGTCGCGCAGCGATCAGTCCGTGCAGGATGTCTCAGGCATACTGCAGGGCGCCAGCGATTCGGTACGGGCGGTCAGCGAGGGATTGGTTCGCATTACCGACGCCACCGACCAGCAACGTCTGGCCTCCGGTGAAGTCGCGGGCGATATCGAAACCATCGCCGCCATGTCGAAAGAAAACAGCGTCGCCATTGATGATACGGTTTCCGCCATCGAAGACCTGAAAAACCTTGCGGACGGAATGCAGCAAATCGTGGGGCGCTTCAAGGTTTGAACGAACGCGTTGAATACAGGAAAGGAGCAGCGTCATGACGAGCATCGCCCGTTCGCAGAAAAAAATTCCTTTACCCTCCCGCGACCAGACGCGGAAGTATCGGTTGTTGTTCGTCTGCATGGGGAACGTTTGTCGTTCGCCGACGGCGGCGGGCGTATTCCACAAGTTTTTGCGGCAGCGCAAGCTGGACAGGGAATTTGAAGTGGATTCCGCCGGAACGCACGGCTACCATATCGGCGAAGCGCCGGATTCGCGCACCCAGCGCGCGGCGGCGGCGCGCGGCTACGATCTTTCCGCAATGCGCGCCCGCAAGGTGACGCCACAGGATTTGCAGCATTTTGATCTGGTGCTGGCGATGGACAAGGTAAACCTGGATAACCTGCGCCAGATAAGCGACCCGGCGCAGTACGCGAAGATTCGCCTGTTCATGCCGTTCGCCAGAAACTTCGACGACGACGAGGTTCCCGACCCCTACTACGGTCTGGGCTATGGTTTTGATGTGGTCATCGACATGGTGGAAGACGCCGCCGACGGATTGCTGCAATCGCTCCTTACGCCGTAGGCCCTTGCGGGGCGTCCTTTCCAAAAGGCTTGCTTTTGCCTGGCTCGACAAAAACAGGCAACTCTGGACGCCCAACTGCGGGTGCTACAAGATTCACAATGGAAAGATTGGTTATGCGTGTAGAGGAAAGCGGTACAAATTTTGTGGAGTGGAAAAACGGGCGTATGCGCTCGGTTTTTGGGTGCGAACATGTTTTCGATAATCGAGGGCAGCATAGGGAACGTTGTATTCAGCCCAATACTCAAAAACGGAAAATGTTTTATGATTGAAAATATAATTTACCAATTGTTTTTTGGTTTTGTCCATATAACGGCATTTTTCTGGCCGATTGCTTTTCTTGTGCTGATTTTTCCAGAAATCCGCGCAGTCTACCTTCGGTGTTATATGGCCTATTTATGCAGGAAAGGAATTTATCCGAAGTCTGGTTTTGAAGATATGGAAGCTGTGCGTCTATTGGTTGAACGTGGCTACAAGACTATGGCGATGCGTTGTTACCGTAAAGTGACAAATGCAAGTTTGAAAGAGGCCAAAGCATATGTCAGCACAGGTGTGCGAAAAACTGTTGAAGAAGAACGATCGGTTAAAGTTTTTTTTGATAAATTTTCTGCGACAGCTCTTTTTGTGTTCAGATGGTGCGTACTACTGTTTGCTATTCCAATAGTAGTCTGGACATCTTTTGTAGATGAACACCTGGTTCTTGAAAATGAAGGAGCGATGAGCGCGGAAGGCTGTCATGTTGCTCCGAAGATTGATGCGTCCGATAAGCCTAAGACATTGAAATATTATTTCCAGTTTGATTATTGGTTCGCTGACTATAGAGGGCATATTAAAACCCTGGAATCAGAAAGATGTTTGCTCAAGATTATGTCATTGTTACAAGAAAGTAACAATAATAATTCATCGGCTGCATTTGTTGATGATAAAGGTGAAGTGTTCTTTATTTTAAAGAGCAAAAAATTGTCTACAAACCACGAGGAGTGAAAAATGGATGTTTGTTTTTCTTACAGTGTCGCTATTGCTTATGCTCGTGCCGGAAACTCCGGAGATGCCGGAAGTTCTGGTCATGGATATGGTCATGCATACCTGATACTGATATCTTCCAATGGAGAGATAAGGATTGGTTATTATCCGAAGAAAACGGAAGAAGGTGAAAAAGCCATCAGCAAAATTGAAGGTAATTCGATTAAAGATCGCGAATTGGGACAATCCGATTGGGCGCCAATTACAAAAGAACAGCATGATAGCATTATCGAGTTTTCAAAAACCTACGAGCCGGATTATGCCAACTTCGGAATTTTAGGAGATAATTGTGTTACAGCAGCATATGAAACTTTGAGGGCAGTAGGAATTTCATCATTGGTGGTTCTTCAAATACAGGAATTTGAAGATTCGATTTCTCTTTCCACCGCGACAGCCCAACTCCCGGACATGCAGGGTAGCGGCGCAGTACGCGACCTGCGCGAAGCCGCGCAAGGCGCTCCCGAACTCGCCGCCCAGTTGAAGGCGCTGCAAGACGCGGGGCTGATGAACAGAGAAGCCTATCAGATGCGGATTGAGGCCGCGAATGATGAGGAATTTTTGGATGATCACGTCATGGAACGCGGGGCGGCGTGATATGACGTTCATCGCAATTTCCCCCAAAAAAATTTATTGGATATGGTTGACAAAGGCGTAATTTTATGGATAATGCGCAGTTTCCAGTACTGGAAGACAGGTTTTCAGTGCTTCGGTTCAGATAAATGACATGAAATGGCAATGAATAAAAACGAGTACGAGGAATGGTTAAATTCTGATTCATTGAGGTATAGTTTGTGGCAATCAGAAGCTGTGTTGAGGTTTGTTGCATCTAGTATAATCTGTGCACCATTTGTGTTTATTGCAGCAAGGAAAATTATGTGAACAATAGTGCTATCTATTACACATTCTTGGCTTTTGTTTCTCTAATCGCGTACACATTGCCGATTAGCTTTTTTGTACTGTTTCTGCCAGAATTTCGCATATTTTCCAGAAAATTCAAAAGGAATAAAATATATAAACAACAAACGGTTGCGATTAAAACACCAGCCAAAGTTTTTCTTGATAATATGTCTACAGTCATATTTTTCATATTCAGAGTATATGTGCTATTGGTTGCCATATCGTTATTTGCTTCTTTTCTTTCTACGGACTATTATTCGATTGTGAAAAATATAGATTCAATGAATAGAGCGGGATGTCATTCTGAATCATTATATCCTGAGAATGTATTCAAGATATGGGAAACTTACCCTCATTATGATTATTGGCTCGCTGACTACAAAGGGCATATTAAAGTTATTGAATCAGAAAGATGTCTACACGAAATCGTGTTATTGCTTCAAAAAAATGACAAAAAATTATCAGCTGCATTTACCGACGACGAAGGCAAAGTATTTTTTATTCTAAAGAGTGGGAAGTAACGCTTGAATAAACGATCTGTTCCATGCAGGTAAAATAAATAACTTATTGGAAACAATTGATTTTCAGTTGTACCAAGGCAGTTTTGGCTTGTGGAGATTCAAGCATTATTTTCCAACCACAACCCCAAGGAGTGAAAAATGTCTGATTACAGCGTGTCTATTGGAATAGCTATAGCGGGATGGAGCATGGTCATGCCTATCTGATACTACATTCTCCCGACGGAGAGCAAAGAATAGGTTATTACCCAAGTCCTGATGGGAAAGCCGTTGCTCGGCTTGAAGACGCTTCTATACGTTCACGTGAATATGGACAAAGCAGAGACATCCCAATTACGCCAGAGCAATACGAAAAAATCATGGATACTGCACATACATGGAAGCCGGATTATGATTATATTCCCGTTCCATTGTTAGACAGTGAAAATTGTGTTTCAGCGGCCTATCAAACCTTACAAGATGCAGGAATTGCAATATCTCCAATTACAATTCCAATACCAATCGCCTTGTCATTCACATTTGATTCTTTCAATCCTGAAACTGAAAGCGCTTGGGACGCATTTTTAGCCTCGCTGCCCTATATGTTCCCCATAATACTGCTCCCCAAAATACTTCCAATTCTCAACGGATTTTATCTCAATGCCCGCGCCTGGATACTCCCCGTCGACCCTCTGGTTCTTGACCTGGACGGTGACGGCATCGAAACCGTGGGCATCAACGGCTACGACACGGTGCTGTTTGACCACGACGGCGACGGAATCAAGACCGGCACCGGCTGGGTGAAAGGCGACGATGGTTTTTTAGTGTTGGACAGAAACGGCAATGGTCAGATTGATAGCGGCGCGGAGTTGTTTGGCGTCGACACCGTCAAGTCCAACGGTCAAAAAGCGACCAGCGGCCTTGACGCCCTCGCCGATCTGGATTCCAACGGCGACGGCGTGTTTGACCAGAACGACGCGCAATTCGCCAACGTCCGGATCTGGCAGGACAAGGATCAGGACGGTATTGCCGACGCCGACGAACTCACCACCCTTGCTGAACAGGGTATCGTTTCTATCGACCTGAATGGCGCGACTGCCAACAAGAACCTCGGCAACGGCAACAGCCAGACCCAAACCGCTGCCTTTACCCGCGAAGACGGCAGCACTGGAGAAGCGGGCAGTATCGAGCTTGCCGAAAATCCCTT
>JAIRZG010000021.1 GCA_031267345.1 Zoogloeaceae bacterium | reverse complement strand
GCACTTGGCTTGATGGGTGGTCGTGTGCATTCGCTGGTGTTCACCGAGACACATCAAGGCATTCGCGTCATCAGCTTTCGCAGGGCCAACGCACGAGAGATCAAACGCTATGAGCATAAAACCCAACCCCGAATGGATTAACCACGAAAATCCCGAATGGACGGACAAGATGTTCGATGAATCCGTTCGCTTTGCCGATCTACCCGCCGCATTGCAAGCCAAGCTGCGTCGAGGCCGCGGACCGCAAAAAGCACCGCGCAAGGTTTCCACGACCATTCGCCTTTCCCCTGAAGTGGTGCAGCACTTCCGCGCCACAGGCGACGGCTGGCAAGGCCGGATCGACGCCGCGCTGAAGGATTGGATCGCGGCAAGATGAAACGCCGAAAACCCCTTGTTAATCCGCCGAGACAGCACCATACTATGAGGCGCTGTACGATCCAGATCGACAATTCGCAATCTTATTAAGAGGAGGATAAAAATGGTTTCTTTCATCGTGGGTGTCGTTGCACTCGTTGTTGGTTATTTCATCTATGGCAAGTTCGTCGAGAGAGTCTTCGGCCACGAGCCGGACCGCGTTACGCCCGCCAAACGCATCGCCGACGGCGTGGATTACGTGGAGATGGGCTGGCCGCGGGCCATGCTCATCCAGTTCCTCAACATCGCCGGGACCGGGCCGATCTTCGGGGCGATCATGGGCGCGTACTGGGGGCCGTGGGCGTTCGTGTGGATTGTGCTCGGCTGTATCTTCGCGGGCGCGGTGCATGATTATCTCTCCGGAATGATTTCGCTCCGGAGCGACGGCGCGTCGGTTGCCGAGATCGTCGGCGACAATCTCGGGCCCATCGCGCGGCAGATCATGCGCGTGTTCTCGGTGATCCTGCTCTTGCTGGTCGGCGTGGTGTTCATCACCAGCCCGGCGCTGATCCTCAAGAACCTGATCGACAAGGACAGCCAGACGATATATTGGGTCGTGCTGGGCATCATCATCATTTATTACATGCTGGCAACGCTGCTACCGATCGACAAGATCATCGGGCGGCTCTATCCGATCTTCGGTGCGGCATTGTTGATCATGGCGGTGGGCATCGTCACGATGTTGTTCGTCACGGGCGAAATCCACAACGTGCCGGAATTCACCGGCGCCAACCTGCACCTGAAGGGCACTCATCTGTTCCCGTTCCTGTTCATCACCATCGCCTGCGGTGCGATCTCGGGCTTTCACGCCACGCAGTCGCCGATCATCGCGCGCTGCCTGCGTTCCGAGAACGACGGTCGCCGCGTGTTCTACGGCGCGATGATCGCCGAGGGCGTCGTGGCGATGATCTGGGCCGCGGCGGCGATGGCGCACTTCGGCAATCTGGAAGGACTGGCCGCGGCGGGTGCTGCGCCGGTGGTGGTCAACAAGGTTTCGATCGAGTTGATGGGTTCCATCGGCGGCGTCCTGGCGGTTCTGGGCGTGGTGGCCTGCCCGATCACTTCGGGTGACACGGCTTTCCGCAGCGCACGGCTGACGATTTCCGACTGGATCGGCTACGATCAGAAGCCATTCTCCAACCGCCTGATGGTCGCCATCCCGCTCTTCGTAATCGGTCTCGCGCTGTGCTTCATCGACTTCCAGATCATCTGGCGTTACTTCGCGTGGTCCAACCAGACGCTGGCGACGATCGCCCTGTGGTCTGGCGCGGTATACCTCGCCCGGCTCGGCAAGAACTACTGGATCGCCTTCGTGCCGGCGGTGTTCATGACGGCGGTGGTAACGAGCTACATCCTGTGCGCCGGCGAAGGCTTGGGTCTGCCGTATGAAGTCGGTCTCTGGGTAGGTATCGTGACCGCGATCGCGTTGTGCGCGTGGTTCCTGTACGTCTGGCGTTCCCCCAAGGTACCCACCGGCGCCGCTGCCAATTGAAATCCTGGCCAAGCGCTGGACGCAAAAACGCCCGTCGTTGACGGGCGTTTTTTTTGGTTCGACAAGCAGGGCAGGAGATTCTTCAATACAAATTTCAGGAATCAGGGATCGGTAAAAATCCAGCCTTTCGTTGCGAGGCATCGCTGATTTTGGATAGTGGCGACGCTTCGCGTCGCTCGTTACGATTCCCGGACTGCGCTTCGCTTGTCCAGGCTACGTTTACTGCGCCTCCAGCACCTGTCGTATCTGCCGATACAGTTCGGGCAGATCGAGGTGGATCGTCTTCCAGACGATTTCCATATCTACCTTGAAATAGCCGTGCGCCACAACGTTACGCATCTGATAGGCGGATGCCAAGGGCAACTCCGGATGTGCTGCCGCAAATTCGGGATAGCGCTTCTCGATATTGTTACTGGCCTCACCGATGATCTCGAAATTTCGGATCACGGCATCCTGAACCAGCGGGTCGTCCAGAAACGCCAGTTCGTCCATGTCTTCCGTATAGCGGCCAATCCGCTCGATGGCTTCCAGAATATGCGCCAGATAATCGGCAAGGCGCTGTTGATTACTCCTCATACGGGCTGCGCCTCGGTGAGCACGGCCTCCCGGAATTTGTCCGGCAGGGCGTTGGGCGTCAAGATGTCTACCGGCACACCCAGCAGCTTACCCAATTCATGGCGGATCGCGCCAATGTCGAACAGCGTTGTCTCCGGCATCGGGTCGATGAGAAGGTCCAGATCGCTACTGTCCGTATCCTGACCCCGCAGGACTGAACCGAACACCCGCGCGTTTCGGGCATGATGAGACTCGACGACCCGCCGAATCATTATGCGGTTCGAGTCCAGGGCAACTGAAGGCTTCATGAAAATCTGACTCCCATTGAGAATCTTACCTTGGGGGAAAGTGAATTCCATGCCCCAATCGTTGGCGACCGCAAAGGCGGCACAAGCAATAGCACGGCACCGGCGATCTGGAGTCGAAATTGTAAAGCGAATGCTTGCCGGCACATTGCCCGACACGTTGAAGTTCAACAAAAAATATCGCTGATTTTCAAATCAGCCCGCGTGGTCTGGACAAGCGAAGCGCAGCCCGGGAATCGTAACAAACGATGCGAAGCATCGCCAGCTTTTCAGGGTTTCAGGGATCAGATGACAGGGATCAGTGATCAGGAATCAGATCCGTGACCGGCGGCTTCGCCGCCGCAAATTTTTCGGGAGCACTTGGCGTCTCGCCCGCAGGTGTGCCGAGGGAGTGCGGGATGCGGGCGAGACGCCCGCGCTCCCCGGGTGCTGTCCCCCGGCTGATGCCGGGGGGTTATCAAGGGTTGGCCCCTTCGGGGCCTTGCCTATCCTGCTCCTCGCCCGCCTGAAAGATCGTAAACAGGTTCTTGTGCCGTCCGAAAATCGCAAGCAGGTTTTTATCCTGCCCGCCCGAATCGCAAGCAGGCTCCGGAATCACTTGAGCGCCTGACCGTCCCCGGATCCCAGTTTGTAGTGCAGCTGGGAGGGTACGAAGGTGCCTTTATTATCGTCGCGGCCTTGTAGCAGGAACTTGGCGTCTGGCTTGCCGTAGGATTCCACGGCGAGCTTGGAGAACTTGCCGATGTCGGTGTCCGCGCTGCGCAGGCGGTTGACGATCAGGACGATCTTCGTGTCTTCAAAGTCGCCCATCATGTTCTGGTCGCCTTCGCTGTCGCCGCCGATCAGCAGCGGGCCGTAGCCGTACTTCTTGACGAGGAAACGTTCGATCGTCTTTGTCTTGCCTTTGCCTTGCG
>JAIRZG010000017.1 GCA_031267345.1 Zoogloeaceae bacterium | reverse complement strand
GCAGGTTTATGTGAAAAACAAGGTCGCGGCCTGCGAAGCGGTGGGCATGTATTCCGAAAAACTCGTCTATCCGGCGGATGTCGCGCCCGCCGTGGTGCTGGGCAAAATCGCCGAATTGAACGCCAATCCCAAGGCGCATGGCATTCTGGTGCAACTCCCCTTGCCCGCCCATTTCGATGAAGCCGCCGTGCTGGAAGCGATAACGCCCGAAAAGGACGTGGATGGCTTTCACGCCGAAAACGTCGGCGCGCTGGTGCAGGGCAATCCGCGCTTCATTCCCTGCACCCCCTATGGCGTGATGAAAATGTTCGAGCAAGGCAAGGTCGATCTCTCAAGCAAGGAAGCCGTGGTCATCGGGCGTTCCAACATCGTCGGCAAGCCGATGGCGCTGTTGCTCATCAACGCGGGCGCGACGGTGACGGTGTGCAACTCGCGCACACAAGACCTGCAAGCGCATACCCGCCGCGCCGATATTCTCGTCGTCGCCGTCGGCAAGCCGCGCTTCGTGACGGCGGACATGGTGAAACCCGGCGCGGCAGTCATCGACGTGGGCATCAACCGCCTGCCGGATGGCAAACTCTGCGGCGACGTGGATTTCGAGGCGGTGAAAAAAGTCGCCGCGCTCATTACCCCCGTGCCTGGCGGCGTCGGGCCGATGACCATCACCATGCTGCTGGCGAACACCATCGCGGCGGCGGAGCGGGAGGCTGAAAAATGACGCGCAAAGTTGCGGTTATCATGGGTTCGGACAGCGATCTGTCCGTGGTCGCGGGCGCGATCGAACAGTTGAAGGAATTCGGCGTTCCCTTTGAAGCGCGCGTCATTTCGGCGCACCGCACACCGACGCAAGCCGAAAACTTCGCCCGTGGCGCGGCGGATGCCGGTTTCGGCGTCATCATCGCGGCGGCGGGCAAGGCGGCGCATCTGGGCGGCGTCATCGCCGCCTACACGACGCTGCCGATCATCGGCCTACCGATCAAATCTTCCGCCCTTGACGGTCTCGACAGTCTGCTTTCCATCGTGCAGATGCCGCCGGGCATCCCCGTCGCCACCGTCGCCATTGACGGCGCGCAAAACGCCGCCATTCTCGCCGCGCAGATTCTCGCGCTCTCCGACGCCGCGCTCGCGGAAACGCTCAAGGCGCACAAGGCGGCAATGGCGGCAAAGGTGCTGGAAAAGGATCGGAAATTACAGGAAGAAGTGGGGAAACTGTAAACAACATAGGCGTCAGGATTTGCCATTCCCTTAATAAGCGCACTGTGGACTACCCCCCAGGCCACAACCAGTTCATCCCACAGCAAGCCATCGGCTACCGCTCCCCCATCGACACCCTCAAATCATGGCAGACCGAACATCTAGATTTCCTCAATGTAACGCACCGCAGATTGTTTGAGAAAGATACGTTTCTCATTTTCTCTCTTGAGCACAAGCATACCTTCCCAGCCGAAGAATGAGAATTGGCCATCTTCGGCTGTTGAGCACCCAAGTAGTTGAATACATTCAAAACGGCGACCATCACTGAGACATACATTGTATAGGACGCCAGGACGAACATTATCTTCAATAAATGGCAATGACTTTTCGCGGGATTTACGGAGCTTTCTGGCTTTAAGTTTCGCAGAAATGTAAGCATATGCCACCATGAGAATGATAACTGCGATGACGACTACCCACACGTCAGGCATACTATCCTTTCCACAATTGACAGCCGAATTCATGGGTCTGGGCCTCCCCTGACGTCAGAGTTCAGGGGCGGCGTTAGCCGTCCCCGGTAACGAAGGGTTAGAGCGTAGTCTATTGGCACGCCCCTTTTTACGGGGAAGGCCGTACCCCCAGCTTTGTGAAGCGCGGCGCATGTTCAGAAGCGAATGCGCGGGTAATGCAGCGTTTGGACAACCACAGCAAAACAGGGTTTGAGAAAAACGGCCAGCATCCGCCGATTGAGCGCGAAATGGTAATTTCATGCCGCCCTCATTCCTTGATTTGCGGGTCGTTGGCGGCCTGTTTGGGCTTTTTGCCGTCCGTGCCGCCGGTTTTTTCCAGCCGATGGTTGATTTGCCATTGCTGGGCGATGGAGAGGATGTTGTTGACCACCCAGTACAGCACCAGTCCGGCAGGGAAGAAGAAGAACATGACGCCGAAGACCAGCGGCATGATAAGCATCATCTTTGCTTGAATGGGATCCGGCGGCGTCGGGTTCAGGCGCGTCTGGATGAACATGGAAGCCATCATGATGATCGGCAGCACGTAATACGGGTCGGCGGCGGAAAGGTCTTTAATCCAGAAAATCCACGGCGCGTCGCGCATTTCCACCGCGCCCAGCAACACCCAGTAGAGCGCGATGAACACGGGAATCTGCACCAGTATGGGCAAACAGCCGCCCAGAGGATTCACTTTCTCCGTCTGGTAGAGCTTCATCATTTCCTGATTCAGCCGCGCCTTGTCGTTGGCGTAGCGTTCTTTCAACTGCATCAGCTTGGGCGTCAGCGTCCGCATTCTCGCCATGGATTTGTAGGACGTGGCGGAAAGCGGATAAAACAGCAGTTTGATGAGGACGGTGAGCGCGACAATCGACCAACCCCAATTGCCGATCAGGGTATTGATGAATTCCAGCACCCAGAAAATCGGCGCGGCGATGATGTGCAGCCAGCCGTAGTCCACCACCAGTTCCAGCCCCGGCGCGACCTGTTTCAACGCCGCCTGTTCCTGCGGCCCCGCGAACAGCGGTACGCTGAGGCGGCGCGTTTCGCCGGGCGCAATGACCACGGCGGGAAGAATCACGCCTGCCGCAAACAGCGTACTGTTGGCGTCACCCAGTCGGCGCATGTAAAAATCGCGCAGGGTGTCGCCCTGCGGCGCCCAGGCGCTGACAAAATAATGCTGCACCATCGCCAGCCAGCCGTTATTCGCGGTTTTGGCGAATTTTGCCTTGCTGTCGACAATCTCCTTGTACTGCACCTTCTGGTATTTTTCGGCCTCGGTATACACCGCCACGCCATAAAAAGTGGAGAGCATGAAGGAATCACCCGACGGCGCAACATCATCGCGCTGCAACTGGAAATAGGCTTCCGTCTGCACCGGCGCGCCGCCGATGTTTTCGATTTCCCAGGCGACATCGATCAGGTAGGAATTGCGATGAAAGGTATACGCCTTGACTGCGCGTACGCCATTCATTTCCGGCGCGGCCAGACGCACTTCCAATGTGTCTTCGCCTTCCGCCAGCGCGCGCGGACCGGGGATCGGCGTCAGCAGGGTCTTGTGATTGGGCAATCCCGCGCCCGTCAGCCCGCTCTGGGCAGCGTAGCGGTGGTTATCGTTGAAGAGGGTGAAACGCTGGCTTTTATCTTCCTGCGCACGAAAACGCCGCAATTCCAGCCATACCAGATCGCCGCCCAGCGTGGAGATTTCCACACGGGCAAGGTCGGTGTCGATAAAAATGCTCTCGGCGGGCGGTGTATCCAGCGACGCGGCAAACGCGGCGCTTTCGCGTGTCTGCGCGGCGGCGGCCTGTTGCAGGGCGCTGCTCGGCTGCGGAATCTGCGCGTCGACGGGCGCGGGCGCGGTGGAAACGCCGGGGATGGCGGCAACATCGGCGGACGGCGTTGTTGCTACAGGCGCAGGCGGATTGTGCTCGCGTTGCCAGGCATCCCAGAGCATCATCAGGGAAAATGCAAAAATGAACAGCAGCGCCAAACGTCGAATATCCATGAACAGCTTTCAAGAAATCAGGGGACGGGATCAACCCCGCCGGGGTTCCAGGGATGGCAGTGTCCCAACCGTTTGACGCTCAGCCAGCCGCCCCGCAGAACGCCGTGTTTTTGCACGGCTTGCCGCGCGTATTCGGAACAGCCGGGATAAAAACGGCAGTTCTGCCCCAGAAAGGGACTGAGCGCGTACTGGTAGACGCGCAGAAAAAAAAGAACGAGCCAACGCATCAGGCGGTTTTTCCTCCCCCATGCGTCGCACCGACCTTTGCCGCAATTTTTGCCAGCAGTTGCCGGATTTCCAGCGCCAGCGTCTGGCGCATGTGGCGATCCGGCTTCTGCATTTTGACAAAGAGGCGCAGCACCAGATCGCAGGCGGGCAATTGCGGCTGCGCGTGGCGGAAGGCTTCGCGCGCCAGACGTTTGAGACAGTTGCGTCCCACCGCGCGGCGCATGAATTTCTTGCCCATGACCAGACCCAGACGCGCGGACGCGCCGGATGGACGGCATTCGCCATAATGCAGCAGAAAATGCGCGCCGCGCAACGCGCGGCGAAAGGCAAAAACGGAAGCATACGCATCCGCCTGAATCAGCCGATAACAGCGGGGAAAGGGACGCGCGTCGGCAAGCTCGAACGTGTGCGACGCGACAGAAGACGTGCCCATACGCCAGCAACAGATCCCTGAATCAAACCCCCAGCCGCCGCCGCCCCTTGGCGCGCCGACTGGCAATCACCTTGCGTCCGCCCTTGGTCCGCATCCGGACCAGAAAACCATGCGTCCGCTTACGGCGAACAACAGAAGGTTGATAGGTGCGCTTCATGATTCTTTTCCTTCAAACACTAAAAAACGTGCGATTACACATTGAGAGCGGAAGTCTTGTCAAGTTGGATAAAGACGAACCCCGCGCCCGCCAGCGCCAATCGGCCTGTCATTCCATTGACAAACCGTCTGCCACGACGCGACAAAGCGCAAAATGGCAATGCCGACGATGCGCCGCCCTGTTTTTCGTCAGGGCAATCGCATGAATCTCTTTGTCATTATCAGTCCTGTGTGGCGCGGATGTTTCCTTCTCCTCTTGTGGGAGAGGGTGCTCCGTAATGGGAGGGAGAGAGGAATGGTTCAGGCTTGTTCCGGCGTTATTTCGCGCTGAACCGCCGCTCCCACCCCTTCATTCGCTCGCTCCCCCCTTGTGGGTGTATTACCATGTCTCCAGTCTGTACAAAGGGGAAGGGAGCGAAACGCGCCCCATGCCAGCGCATGTCAATGTTGTTGTGTGCATAGAGGGTAGCCCACAAAGGGAGGAGGGGACGTAAATTGCCTTTCCCGCAAAGGACAAGGGAACAACCTATAATCCCGTTCAGCCGCCTGATAAAAGCGTCTGACTTTGCCTGAAGGAACAAACCATGAAAAACTTTTCCCGCGCTGACCGCATTTCCGGACAAATCCGCCGCGATCTGGCGGAGATTATTCGCAGCGAACTGAAAGACCCACGCGTGGGCATGATCAGTCTCACGGCGGTGGAAATCACGCCGGATTACGCGCACGCCAAGGTGTTTTTCACTACGCTGGATATTTCCCACCTGCCGGAAATCCAGTCGGGGCTGGCGCGCGCCGCCGGGTTTTTGCGTCACGAACTGGGGCGGCGCATCCGCATCCACACCCTGCCGGAACTGCATTTCATCCACGACGATTCCCTGGAACGCGGCGCCAGCCTTTCCCGATTGATCGATGAAGCGGCGGCGTTGGCCTCAGGGGACGACTGAATGCGCGGGGTAGCCATGTGGTCGCGTGTTAGAATGCGCCAGTCCGGTTTTTCAGATACGACATGCTCAAGCAAAGAACCTTAAAGGCACTGGTGCGCGCCTCCGGCGTCGGGCTGCATGGCGGCGTCAAGGTGAATCTCGTCTTGTATCCGGCGGCGCCGGATACGGGTATCGTCTTTTGTCGCGCGGATTTGCCGGGACAGGTGGAATTGCCCGCTTCCGCCCTGCTGGTCGGCGATACCCGCATGTGTTCCTGTCTGGAGCGGGAATGCCCCGGTCTGGGCGTGGTGAAGGTGGGCACCATTGAGCATCTGATGTCGGCGCTCTCCGGCCTGGGCATTGATAACGTCCGCATTGAACTGGACGCGCCGGAAGTACCGATTCTCGACGGCTCCGCCGCGCCGTTCGCCTTTCTCATCCAGTCGGTCGGCATCGAGGAACAGACCGCGCCCAAGCGGTTTATTCGCGTCAAAAAAAGCGTGGAAATCGAAGACGGCGACAAATGGGCGCGCTTTGATCCTTACGAGGGCTTTCGTCTGGATTTTTCCATTACCTTCCAGCATCCCGCCATCGAAAAATCCGCGCAACGTTCGGTGTTCGATTTTGCCGAACATTCATATCTGCGCGAAGTCGCGCGCGCGCGCACTTTCGGCTTCATGCAGGATGTCGAATGGTTGCGGGAAAACGGTCTGGCGCTAGGCGGCGGACTGGATAACGCCATCGTGCTAGATGAATTCCGCATCCTGAATGGCGACGGGCTACGCTATGCCGATGAATTCGTCAAACACAAGATTCTCGACGCCATCGGCGATCTGTATTTGCTGGGGCATCCGCTGCTGGCGGCATTTACCGCCCATAAATCCGGACATGAACTGAACAACCGTCTGGCGCGCGCCCTGTTGAAGCAGCGCGACGCCTGGGAACTGGTCGTCTTCCCCACGGCGGAGAACGCGCCCGAACGTCTTTCCCGCTGGCTGGCGCAAGTCGAGCCGCAACCGCAGATTGTCTAGGTGCGGCGCGGATGTTGCTCCTGCGTATCCTGATCCCGCTGACGGCCATCGTCATTGTGCTGGGCTTTTTTGCCTACGCGCTCACCCGCGACCAACGTTACTTCACCTTCGCCCTGCGCCTCCTGCAAATCGGCCTGATCGTCGTCCTGTTGATCTTCGGCCTGCTGTTCCTGGAACGGCTGGTCTTTGTGCCGCTTTAGGTTCGGGGCATCGCGGATCATGACGGAATCTTCCGGCGACAGGCCGGGCGCAGGGAGCGAAATCCTCACCTTCCCCAACAGCCCCTTTCGCCTGCATCAACCCTTCCCGCCCGCCGGCGATCAGCCGGAGGCGATTGCCGCGCTGATGGCCGGACTGGAAGACGGACTGGCCTTCCAGACCCTGTTGGGCGTCACCGGCTCCGGCAAGACGTTTACCATGGCCAATGTCATTGCCCGCAGCGGGCGTCCGGCCTTGATTCTGGCGCACAACAAGACGCTGGCGGCGCAGTTGTATTCGGAAATGAAGGAATTTTTTCCGGAAAACGCCGTCGAATACTTTGTTTCCTACTACGACTACTATCAGCCGGAAGCCTACGTGCCCGCGCGCGACCTGTTCATTGAAAAGGATTCCGCCATCAACGAACACATCGAGCAGATGCGTCTTTCCGCCACCAAAAGCTTGCTCGAACGGCGCGATGTGGTGATCGTGGCCTCCGTCTCCTGCATTTACGGCATCGGCGACAAGGAGGATTACCATGACATGATCCTCACCCTGCGCGTTGGCGACAAACTCGATCAGCGCGCCATCCTCAAACGCCTGACCCAGATGCAATACCAGCGGAACGAACTGGATTTTCAGCGCGGCGTTTTCCGGGTGCGCGGCGATGTAATCGACATTTTCCCGGCGGAACACGCCGAACACGCGCTGCGCGTGGAATTGTTCGATGATGAAGTGGAACGCCTGAGTTTCTTCGATCCGCTGACCGGAGAACTGCTGCACAAGGCGTTGCGCTTTACCGTATTCCCCGCCTCGCACTACGTCACGCCGCGCGAAACCGTACTGCGCGCCGTGGATGCCATCAAGATGGAATTGACGGAGCGGGTAGCGTTTTTCCAGCGCGAGCAAAAACTGGTGGAAGCGCAGCGCATCGAGCAACGCACCCGCTTTGATCTGGAAATGCTGAACGAAATCGGTTTTTGCAAGGGCATCGAAAATTATTCCCGCCACCTTTCCCGCCGCAAGGCCGGAGAACCGCCGCCGACGCTCATCGACTACCTGCCGCCGGAAAGCCTGATGTTCATCGACGAATCGCATGTCACCATCGGTCAGGTCGGCGGCATGTTCAAGGGCGACCGCTCAAGAAAGGAAAATCTGGTCAACTACGGTTTTCGCCTGCCTTCGGCGCTGGACAACCGCCCGCTGAAATTCGGGGAATTCGAGGCCATGCTGCGCCAGACCATCTTTGTCTCCGCCACGCCCGCCGTCTATGAAGCGGAACACGCCGGGCAGGTGGTGGAACAGGTGGCGCGCCCCACGGGACTGGTCGACCCGGAAGTGGACGTGCGTCCCGCCAGCACCCAGGTGGACGACCTGCTTTCTGAAATCAAGACCCGCGTCGCCGCCCATGAACGGGTGCTGGTGACGACGCTGACCAAGCGCATGGCGGAAGATTTGACCGATTTCCTGCAGGAACACGGCGTCAAGGTGCGCTACCTGCATTCGGACATCGACACGGTGGAGCGGGTGGAAATCATCCGCGACCTGCGTCTGGGCGAATTCGACGTATTGGTGGGCATCAACCTCCTGCGCGAAGGGCTGGATATTCCCGAAGTGGCGCTGGTGGCGATTCTGGACGCCGACAAGGAAGGTTTTTTGCGTTCCGAGAGGAGCCTGATCCAGACCATAGGCCGCGCCGCGCGCAACCTGAACGGCAAGGCGATTCTTTATGCTGATGTGGTAACAGATTCCATGCGGAAAGCACTTTTCGAGACCGGACGCCGCCGCGAAAAACAGCTTGCCTTCAACCAAAAGCACGGCATTGTTCCCAGAGGCGTGGTCAAGCGCATCAAGGACATCATCGACGGCGTGTACGACGCCGACAGCGCCAGGCGCGAACGCGCCGACGAAAAACGTCAGGCGGGCTACGCCGCCATGAGCGAAAAAGACCTCTCCCGCGCCATCAAGCGTTTGGAAAAAGAAATGAACGATTACGCGAAAAATCTGGAATTTGAAAAAGCCGCCGCCGCCAGAGATGAGCTTTTTCGCCTGAAGCAGGCCGTATTCGGCGTGGCGACGCGGGCGCAGGAAGAATCCGGCGCGACAAGGTGAAGGGCAAACGAAAAACACAGGACAATCGCATGAATGCATAGAAATGATGAAAGACGTTTCTCGTGAGGCGCGGCGGCCAATCTTCCTCCCCTTGTGGGCTACCTATGCACACATCGCAATTCAGTTTCTCCCCCTTCGACGGGAGCGGCTCTTCGTTCCTTCCCCTTGAAGGGGAGAGAGAAAACCCCCGTCATTGCTTTGAAAAGCGGAAATGATGGTTAATTCATACGGACAGTTCCTATGCGGCGTGCGGGGAGATTCGGGCGGTTCCGCCATTATGAATTCATGTTTTTCGGCATTCATCGTAAAACTAACTCTGGTTGAAACCCCGCCCTTCAGGGCGGTGGGAGCCGACCCCTGCCTGAAGGCAGGGGTTTCAGGCGACCGTTTTGGGAGGGGAGAGACACCCCTTCCAAAACACGTTAGACCGACAGGCCTGAAGGCCTGTCGCTAATTTCTTGCTGCGATTGCCCTGTCCGGTGATGGCGATCCGGACAAGCAGCTGCCGGGTTTGTGGTATGGATGCGTATAATGAACGTCCCCTATTTCAGGAGGATCGTCATGAATCTTTCGCGCCGCATCTTTTTTTCCGTCCTTGCCCTGACGCCCTTTCTTCCGGACGCAGTCCTGGCGGAATCCCTGACCGCGCCGGTGAGCCGCGTGACGCTTTACCCCGGCAGCGCCCTGATTGAACGCGCGGCCACGGTGCGCGCCGGGGCGGACACGCTGGAAATTTCCGGCCTGCCCGCCAATTTCAACACCGACAGCGTACAGGTCGAGGCGGACAGCGGTATCGAGATTGGCGAAATCGTCTGGCGCGACTACGACCGCACCGCGCCCTTGAACGCCGAAGAAGCGCGGCTGGAAGCGGAAGTCCGTAAGCTCGCCGACCGTATCGAAGTCTTGAATCTCGAACATCGGGCCGCCGAACTGGAGTTGAAATACCTGGACGCGCTGGTCGTCCCCGGTGAAGGCTTTCAGGGCGCGAATCCGGCGAAAACGCTGGAAACCATCCGTCAGGGCAGCTTGCGGGCACAACGGCGCATTCTCGCCGTCGTCGCGCAAAGACGCGACATCGAGCGCGACTGGAAAGCCAAAAGTAACGATCTGGCGCGCATCCGCCCGAATGTCACCCAGGTGCGTACGCTCTCGCTGCGCCTGTCGGCGAAAAACGAGGGACAGGTGCGCCTCCGCTATCTGTTTCAGGACGCGGGTTGGCGTCCAGCCTATCGCGCCGCGCTGGATTCGGAAAGCGGACAGGTGACGCTGGAGCGCATCGCCCAGATCGCGCAAAGGAGCGGCGAGGACTGGAACCGCGTCCAGTTGCGCCTGTCCACGGGGCTTCCCCGCAATAACGCCAGCGGCCCGCGACCGGATAGCTGGAGTGTGACCTTGCGTCCTCCGGAACAGGCGTTGCGCGCCGCGCTTTCTGAAGAAAGCTACGCCATGATGATGGATGTCATGCCATCGCAAACAGCGAGTCCCGGTGGGACATCAGCCAGCTTCAAGGACGCGTCGTCGGGAAAACCTCTATTCAACGTTGATGTCACGCAGGGCGAGTACGCCACGGAATACCAGATTCCCGGCGTGATCAGCTTGCCGGCGGACGGACGCAAGGTCGCGGCGTCGCTGGGACGCTTGCAGATTCCGGTCCGGCTGGAAGCGCAGGTGTCGCCGCGTCAGGAAAAATCCGCCTACCTGGTGGCGCACGGCGAACTGCCGGAAGGCGTCTGGCCGACCGGGGAAATGCAGATGTACCGCAACGGCGCCTATGTCGGCGTCACCCGCTGGGACGCCAGCTCGAGCGCCGGACTGGAACTGCCTTTCGGACGCGACGCGCTGATCCGGGTCAGCGGCAAATCGACCGCCGCCATGAGCGGCAGTAGCGGCTTCGTCGGGCAAAAATCCGAACGCCACATCGCCGACGCCTTTACCGTCGCCAACCTGCACAAGCAGCCGGTGGACATTCTGGTGCTGGAAGCCACGCCGGTAGCCAGAAACCGGGAAGTCGAAGTAACGCGGCAATTCACGCCGGAGCCGACCAAAGAAGACTGGAACGACCACCCCGGCGTCATCGCCTGGAAAGCGCGTCTGGAAGTCGGCGGCAAACAGGATTTTTCCGTCGATTACCGTATCCGCTGGCCGAAGGAACAACGGATTATCGGCCTGCCATGAGAGGGATTGAAAAGAAAACGCGGCGTTTGTCCCGGCGATGAGCGCCGCGCCTCTCGCGCCCCGCCTGATTGCCGGTCTGGGCAACCCCGGCGCGGAATACGCCGCCACGCGCCACAATGCCGGGTTCCGGCTGCTGGAAGCGTTGGCGCGTAAATTGAATGTCGCGCTTTTGCCGCAGGGCGGATTTTTCGGCAATGTCGGACGCGAGGGCGAGCGTTGGTTCCTGCAACCCGCCACCTTCATGAACCGTTCTGGTCAGGCCGTCGGCGCGCTGGCGCGGTTTTACAAAATCGCGCCGCAGGAAATACTGGTGCTGCACGATGATCTGGATCTGCCGCCCGGCGGCATTCGCCTCAAACAGGGCGGCGGCAATGGCGGGCATAATGGCTTGAAGGACATTCAGGCCGCGCTCGCCACGCCTGATTTCTGGCGGCTACGGTTGGGGATAGGCCATCCGCGCACGCTGGGTTCAAGCCGGAATGTCGTCGATTTCGTCCTCACCCGCCCGTGCGTCGAAGAACAAAGCGCCCTCGACATCGCCCTTGACCGCTGTCTGGACGCCTGGCCCGCGCTTGCCGCTGGCGATTACGAAAAGGCGCAACGTCTCCTGCATGTCGCGCTTGATAAATCCTGAACCCTTTTCAAGTTACCCGGAGAAAACCCCATGCGTCTCAAATGCGGCATTGTCGGCCTGCCCAACGTCGGCAAATCCACCCTTTTCAACGCGCTGACCAAAGCGGGCATTGAAGCCGCCAATTATCCTTTTTGCACCATAGAACCCAATGTCGGCATCGTCGAAGTTCCCGACCCAAGGCTGGAGGCGCTGGCGACCATCGTCAAGCCGCAAAAAATCCAGCATGCGATTGTCGAATTCGTTGACATCGCCGGATTGGTGGCGGGCGCTTCCAAAGGCGAAGGTCTGGGCAACCAGTTTCTCGCCAACATCCGCGAGACCGACGCCATCGTCAACGTCGCGCGCTGCTTTGACGACCCGAACATCGTGCATGTCACCGGCAAGGTCGATCCCGTTGCCGACATCGAAACCATCCTCACCGAACTGGCGCTCGCCGACCTTGCCACCGTAGAAAAAACCCTGGGCCGCGAGAGCAGGAAAGCGCAATCCGGCGACAAGGAAGCGCAGAAACTGGTTGCCGCGCTGAAAAAACTGGAGCCGTGCCTGAACGCGGGCAAACCCGCCCGCGCCGCCGGACTCGACGCGGAAGAAACCGCCCTCATCCGTCCGCTTTGCCTCCTGACCGCCAAACCCGCCATGTATGTCGGCAATGTGCTGGAAAACGGCTTTCACGATAACCCGCACCTTGCCCGTCTCGAAGCGCACGCCGCGAAAGAAGGCGCGCCGGTGGTCGCCATCTGCGCCAGGATTGAGGAAGAACTCGCTGATCTGGAAGACGCCGACAAAACCGCCTTCCTCGCCGATCTGGGGCTTGCCGAGCCCGGCCTGAACCGCCTGATCCGCGCCGGCTATGATTTGTTGGGACTGCAAACCTATTTCACCGCCGGCGTCAAGGAAGTTCGCGCCTGGACGATCCACAAGGGCGACACCGCCCCGCAGGCCGCCGGCGTCATCCACACCGATTTTGAACGCGGCTTTATCCGCGCCCAGACCATCGCTTTTGAGGATTTCATTCAGCGCAAAGGCGAACACGGCGCCAAAGAGGCCGGCAAAATGCGCGCCGAAGGCAAGGAGTACGTGGTCCGGGATGGCGATGTGATGAATTTCCTGTTCAATGTCTGAGGCATGGGCATTTGCGGAAAATTGTCCGGCGCTAAAAAAACGGATGAAAATCCGCGCCGCAATCGCGGACACGGCGATTGCGTCCATTCCGCGAGTGTGATTCCAGCCTTGGGGCGACAGTGACTTGAACACCCGCCGCAGAACAGTAAAATATTCGGCGGCTTTGCCGCCGCATGACGACTGTCCTCTGATCCGCCTAACATTTGCTTACACGGGCGAAACGAAAATTGACACCTGATGACGCGCGTCTCGCTTACAGTGAGCGCGTACCCCCTCTCTCGAAATTTTCGAGACTTTCCCCCCGCCTTCGCGGCGGGGGATTTTTCTGGCAGATGGCATTTTCTTCAAGGAGTGTTGTCATCATGAAAAAGATTCCCCTATTGTTTTCCCTCGTGCTCTGCGTGGTTTTCAGCAGCGCGGCGTTGGCTGATCAGCGTCATTCGCGGCGCGCGCCATCGGCGCAAGCAGGGCATTCCATGCACAGAACCGTCATTGATCATCGCCGCCCCGCGCATTCGTCATCGATGATCGTTTATCGTTCCGCGCCCGTGGTTTACCGTTCCGCCCCCGTGGTGGTGTATCAACAACCCACCGTGATCTACCGCGAACCCGTGGTAGTTTACCAAGAACCGGCAGTGGTCTACAGCGAGCCAACCGTCATTTATGAAGACGCGCCGATCATTTCCGGCGAGGCGCGGGGTGACAGCGCCGCCGCCAGGATCGTAGGCGCCATTGCGGGCGGCGTAATCGGCAGCCGTTTCGGCGGCGGCAATGGACGCCTCGCCACCACTGCGGCGGGCGCGGTGCTGGGCAGCATCATTGCGGGCGAACTGGCGCGATAGGCGCAACGCCCGACAGGCAAAAAGCCGGAGTTCGCTCCGGCTTTTTTTGGTTGATGGCAAGCAACATGAATGGAGCGGGCGATGGGAATCGAACCCACGGCTCTGGCTTGGGAAGCCAGGGTATTGCCATTATACGACGCCCGCATGACAAGGCTCTGGCGCAGGCCAGAGCCGGAAAACAGCGCAATTGTATGCTTTCCTGACGATGGATTCAAATAGCCGCATTTTCGCAAGTTCTGGCCGATGCGCGCGCGTACCGATGATTTTTTCGGCAAAGACGCGGGCGCATCCGGTGGTTTCAAGCTGTGCCCGCTGGATGGTCAGGTCCTGGTCGTTGGTGGAAACACGCCCTAAATCATGCAGGGCGAAAAATCCGCCGATTCGGTCGAGACGTATCTTTCCGGTATTTATGCCATCGCCACGCATCTGGCGGGTTTGACGAAGCCCGTCTGCT
>JAIRZG010000237.1 GCA_031267345.1 Zoogloeaceae bacterium | reverse complement strand
CGTTATCGAACGCGCCTTGATGCAGGAGCACGTTGCCGTTCCGGTCCTTGACCACGATTTCCAGCCACAGGTAACGCTGGTCGAGCGGGCCGGTGGGCAGCGCGTGGCCTGCGCCCGCGTTGGTGACGGCGACGGTAAAGCGCAGTTCGCCGGTCACCTGATCGATGAAGGGGCGTTCCACCTCGATTTCAGCGGCCTCCTGCAACAGGGCGACGACCGATTGGTGCGTCTTGCCCAGTTCGTTCATGAAGGTTTTGCGGTCAAAGAGGCGATTCATGCCCGCAGGCGAGCCGCCGCGCAACGTCATGAGCAGACTGGCGGGCAAGGCGGTGTTGGACAGCAGGTAGTTGTTGCCGACAAAGCGGTGTGAAATCGTCTTTTTCGGCGTTTTGCCCGCCTTCAGCGCGGCGACAAATTCCGCCGGATTCTGCGACATGTGGCAATCCTGGCACTGGACGCCCATTTGCGCGTAAGGCGAAAGCATCCATTCGTCGTAGGTGTCCTGAAGGTTCATCGGCGGCGTCGCGCCGTTGACCGCCGTGGGGCGGATTTCGGTATGGCAGGCGCCGCACAGGGCGGAATCGCCCATCAGGGGTTTTGTCCGGCGGGCGCGCATGTCGCGGGCGTGGCGCGAAGGCGCGGCGGCCAGCAGCGCCGGATGGCCGTAGCGGAAGACGCCGTTGAAATCCAGTTCCAGCGCCCCGTTGCCGACCAGCGGCTCGGCGTGATTGACCGCGTGACAGGCCATGCAGGAAGCGCCTTCTTCCATGTTTTCGGTTTCCTGTACGCTGTTGGCGGGCGTGACCGCGCCACTGGCGACGCCCATCGGGTTGTGACAACCTTCGCACCAGCGGCCTTTTTCCATGCCATGCGTCGCGCCCGCTTGGGAAGCGTCGGTGTTTTCCAGCACCGTGCTGTCGTAGATGATGTCGGTGTCGGAAATGGCGTGCATGGAAGTCGCCCATTCCAGCGTTTCTTTCAGATGGCATTCGCCGCAACTGCGCGAACCGGGAATGGCGCGCCAGTTGGCGAGCTTGTTGTCCGGCGTGGTGATCCCGCCGGGATGAAAGGGCAGGTGTTTGCCGAACGGTTGTGAATACAGCGGCAGGTCGCGCTCGATTTCAACGGTGAAATCCGGCTGGGCGGGCAGAAAAAAGTAAAGCGGGATCATCAAAAATAGAGTGATGCCCGCGACCAGAAAAAAACGGGAGAGCGGCAGGGAGAAGTCGGGGCGTTTCATGACAGCGCCTTTTTGGGAAAATGCAGCATCAGGAAAAGGAGCAACAGGAGCGAGACGCCCCGATGCGCCCACAGGAGCAGCGAATGCCCGCCATAGGGCAGGAGCGTGACGGGATGCCCGGCAAGATAGGCGATGGCGGGCGCGGCGATGGTGAGGCCGCTGACGAAGACCAGCCACAGACACCACATCAGGCTGTAGCCGAGCAATCGGTGATACAGGGTTTCATCGCGGTAAATCCGGTGCAGCAACCGCCACGGCATGAGGAGATTCAGGATCGACTCCCGCCCGTCCTTCAGGTGGACGAACAGGAAGGGGATGAAAAACACCAGGGCCAGCGCGCCGGAAACCAGATGCGCCGCCAGCGCGATCAGGGTGAGATGCCCGTTTTTCAATGGCAGCAACAGGACAATGCCGCTGGCGACGACAATGCCCAGGCTGTAGACCATCGCCATCAACAGATGGCGGGAAGCGGCTTTGGTTCGCCAGGGGAGAAGGGCGGGGGGCGTTGGCGTTCCTTCGGGCCGCGCCTTCGACAGGGAGGATGATTGGTTCATACGGTTTTCCTTTCATCAAGCGGCGCAACGCGCCGGAAATCAACCCTCTTCCCTCTTGTGGGGGAGAGTTGGAGAGAGGGGGAGAGAGACGTTCCGTTTGAATGCGCGTTGGTTACGGTACAACCGCCGTCCCCTGCTCCCTCCCCCGTGAGGGTGGCGGGAGCAGGGGACGGCGGCGCGGAAATGGCGGCGTTGAATGAATGATGCATGTTCATTGGTTCTCCCCTTTTCCGGCGCGGATGGTTTTTTCCGATCCCGGATGCAGCGCCAGCATTTCCAGGCAATCCTGCCGGTGTCCGCGTCCCTGTCCCGGCGGCGCGCCCGGGGCGTTGGGTAGGCGCAGGCCGTATTCCAGACCTTGCTGTCCGGCGGCGAGTATCCATTGGCAGAGTTGCGAGAGGCGGGTTTCCGCGTCGCCCGCGCAGGCGTCCATATCCAGCCACAGGGCGTGTCCGCCCTGGCCGCCGTCGAAATTGTTGACCGCCAGTTCCTCGCGGCGACCATAGACGCGCCAGTTGACGCGACGCGGCGAATCGCCCGGCGCATAGGCGCGCACGCCCTGGAAGTCGCCGGATTCCTGCTGCCGGTGCGCCGGACGCGGCGCTTTGGCGGGTAAGGGCAGATCGCCCGCCGGACGCGGATAGACCAGCGCCGCCAGCGGCGCCACGGCGCGGCTAGCGCGCCATAAGCCCAGGGGATGAAGGGAAACCAGCCGTAGCCGTCCGATTTGTTGCCGACCGCGGGTCAGCGCGGGCAAGGCGATGTCCACCCGCGCGCTGTCGGCGGCAAGGTCAATCGGCGTTCCCTGGTGTTGCCGTCCATCCGCGAGAAAAATCTGTTCATGCCGCCGTCCCGCCGGATCGCGCAGGTTGCCGCCGGGATGGAGCGTCTCCCCGGCAAAGGCGGGCGGCGTGACTTCCGGCTGCCAGATGAGGCCGGAAAGATTGCGCCAGCACATCCAGGCGCTTTGCAGCCAGATGGAGAGCAGCAGGAACGCCAGCGCGAAAATCAGGTTATTGCCGTAATTGATCGCCGTCGCCAGCAAGGCCAGCACCGCCGCCAGCCAGACGATGCCGGCGGCGGTCGGCTGGACGGAGGATTGAAGACGGAAGACGGAAGACCGCAGGGGCGAACCGCGTTCGCCCATCGGGCGATCACAGGTCGCCCCTACCCATGCCTGGATCATTCTTTCCGACCCTCCCCTGCGAAGAAGGAAGAAGCCATATCGCGCGGCGCGCGGCGCTGGAAATTGACGGTCATCTGTCCTCCGTCCTCTGTCCTCTGTCTTCTGATCACAGCGCCACTGCCGCCAGCAGTTCGCCTGCCGCCTGTGTCGCGTCGCGGGCGTCGCCGGAGAGGCCCAAACGATGAATCGCCACTGCCGGAAAGACCGCCTGCACGTCGGCGGGCAGCACGTGGTCGCGTCCGGCCAGCAAGGCCCAAGCGCGGGCGGCGGCGAGCAGCGCCTGCGCGCCGCGCGGGGAGAGGCCGTAGCGCAGGCCCGCGCCGTGGCGGGTGTGTTCGGCCAGGGCGCGGATGTAGGCGAGGATCGGCTCGGAGGCGTGCAGGGAACGCGCTGCGGCCTGCAGGGCGATGAGGCGTTGGGCGTCCATGACGGGCGCGGAGTGTTCCAGCAGGACGCGCCGATCTTCGCCGCGCAGGATTTCCAGTTCCGCCGCCTTGTCCGGGTAGCCGAGCGAGAGGCGCATCAAAAAGCGGTCGAGTTGGGCTTCCGGCAGCGGGTTGGTGGAAAGCTGGTCGACCGGATTCTGGGTGGCGATGACGAAAAACGGGCGGGGCAGGGGACGGCTGACGCCATCGCTGGTCACCTGTTTTTCTTCCATCGCTTCCAGGAGCGCCGACTGGGTTTTGGGCGAAGCGCGGTTGATTTCGTCCGCCAGCAACACCTGCGCGAATATCGGGCCGGGATGAAAGACGAATTCGCCCTTGTCGCGGTTGAAGATGGGCGCGCCGGTGAGATCGCCGGGCAGCATGTCGCTGGTGAATTGCACGCGGTTAAATTGCAGTCCGGCCACTTGCGCCAGCGCGTGCGCGAGGATGGTCTTGCCCATGCCGGGCAAATCTTCCAGCAACAAATGCCCGCCCGCGACCAGACAGGCCAGCGACAAACGCACCGCTTCCTCCTTGCCGAGCAGGATGTTACCCACGCTGGCGGCGGCGGCTTGCAGGATGTCGGGATCAACAGCGGCGGTTACGTCAGCGGATACGCTGTTCGGGGTTATCCGGCTCAAGTTCATGTAACGCTCCGTATTTTTTTCAGGGTTAAAAATCCAGGCGATAGCCGATATTGGCCGACCAGCTTTCCCAGTTCGCTTCGTTGAAGCGGGTAATGTCGCGGTCGCCATTGGCGAAAAAAGTCCAGGAGTCGCCATTTTTGAGGCTGCGGCTCTGGTGTCTGAAATCAAGGCTGAGACTGTCCTGCGACTGCAAACGCCAGCTTGCGCCCAGACTGGATTGCCAGCCCTTGCCCCTGCCGGTATCCCGAAAACTGACGGGATGCGCAAAATCGGAGCGCAGGTTCCAGTTGCCTTCGCCCTTGTAATCGAGCCATTCCCGACGCGTTCCGGCATGGAATTCCAGACGCTCCGTCGCCTGCAGCTTTGCTTCCAGCCCCAGCCAGGGGCCGTGCCATTCGGGTTTGTAGGTGCTGTCCAGTCCGGAGAAACGGGCGACATAGGGAATGTGCCGCTTGCCGTGGCGCGACCTCATGACATGGTGCGACCAGGCATAGCCCAGCGCGGGCGTAAAGGTCAGGCGCGGGCTGATGTCCAGCGTCCAGCCCAGTCCCAACGCAATGTCGGTCGCGTAGCTGCCATGCGATTCGGAATAAGAGCGGGAAAACTCGCCCTGGCGTCCATCCATGCTGTAATCCGAATCGCGGTCCTCGCCGGAAAAGGCGTAGGCATAGGCAATGTCGCCCATCACGGTAAAGCCGTTCGCCGCCTGCCATTGCCCGTCAAGGCGGATTTCCAGCATCTTCAGCTTCCATTCCAGTTCGGAAAGCACATCGGGATTTTGTCCGAAGGCGTTGCCGGCAATGTTCCAGTCGAGCGTATCCTGACGATAGCCGACACTCATGCCCAATTGTTTTTTCGCTTGTCTGGCCTGCGTTTGCGGCCTGTCCCTGTCCTGCCCGCCCTTTTGGGTCAGCGGGATTTCCTTTGCGCCTTCCGTGGAAAAAACGGTCATGACGAGTGGCGGCGCCTGCCCGGCTTGCGGCGTCAGGGAGATTTCCCACGCGCCTTCCGGGGAAAACACCACCATGCTGGCCTGATCCAGCGGCGCGGCGCTTGCCGCTTGCAGGGAGAGAACAGCGGCGGTCAACGCCAGCAGGCCCCCGGCGCTTCGCGGGCGGGCAATCCGGCGAACAGCGCCGCCAGCCGGACGTTTTCTCTTTGCCATCATTTACCTTCCGATTGCGCGTAAGGTTGGCGGGAGAGGGCGTACACCCAGGTCCAGGAATCCGGATGACCGGCGGCTTCCAGTTGCCGCCGCTCCACCACGATGGCCGCCCAGTCGCCGGGAATGCGGGTGGGCGCCAAATGAGCTGTCCGCGCGCTGAGGTTGACGACTTGCAGCGCGGTCACATAGAGGCCATCCCGCCGCCAACTGGAGATCGGGCGGAACTCCATACCGTCGCCCAGAGGCCGTCGCTCCCGGTTTTCCAGCGGTGCGGCTTGCAAACCATCCGGCAAGGCGGCGGTGGGATCGCTCTGGCGCACGGCATTGGCGGCGGCGCGCGCCAGCGCGGCCAGGCGTTCGGTCTCGTCGCTGGCGCTGGCTGCTTGCGGGAGGGTAGCGTCAGCGTCAGCGGCGGAATCGGGGGCAGGCGTCGGCGCGGCAGGCTCGGCTACGGGCGCGGGATCGAATATGGAAGCCTGTGGTTTGTCCGCCGTATCCAGTCCCCTTGCTTCCGCCATCTTCTGGCGGGCGATGGCGTCGCTTTCTTCCGGTGTTTCCATCACCCAGGGCGTAATCAGCAACACAATCTGGGTGCGCGAATTTTCCTTGACGGTTTTCTTAAACAGCGTGCCGAGCAAGGGGATGTCGCCCAGGAACGGCACCTTGTTTTCAGCGTCGGTGATTTTCTGGCGAATCATGCCGCCCACCGCCACGGTCATGCCGTCGCGCGCGTGGGCGGTCACTTGCAGATTGGCGGTATTGACCGTATCGACGGGGAAGTTGTAGATCATGCCGTCCGGCAGCGCCAGCGGCAGGATGGCCGCGCCGGTATTGATGCGGGAATTGTCCTGGTCGATGGTCAGCGTTACCGAACGGTCGGCATTGATGCGCGGCAGGATGATCAGCGTCTGGCCGACATTGCGCTGTTCGGTTTCTACCGTGATGGTGGTGTTGGTCGCGCCGGTCGTGCCGGTGGTGCTGTCGGCGGAAGCGCCCGTGACCAGGATCTGCTCGTCGCCGATAAAGAGTCGCGCCTGCTGGTTGTTGGCGGCGACCACCATCGGCGTGGCGAGCACATTCACCCGGTTTTCGCTTTCCATCAGTTGCAGACGCATCCTGAGCTTGCCGCTGACCATTTGCCAGACGGCGGTGGAATCGCGGTCTTCCTGAAAGTTGCCGAAGGAAACCGCGTTTCTCGGAAACTCGTTGCTGCCGTTATTGCCCGAAGCGCCGCTGCCAAAACCCAGTTCCAGCGGGCCGCCGCTGGTTCCGTCGTTGCTCAGGCCAATATCGAAAACGGAACGGAAATCGTTGCCCAGCTCCACTTCCAGAATACGCATTTCCAGCAGGACCTGCTTGGGCGGTCTGTCCATTTCCCGCACCAGCGCGTCGATGTTCTCCAGGGCGGTTTCGTCGCCGCTCCTGACCAGCAGGAGGTTGTGCAGACGGTTATAGGTGATGTTGATCGGCGCGCCGCCCTGACGCGAGGCGGCAAGCAGGGCGCCGGCGGAAAACTGTTCGCTGTGCGCGGCCTGGTTGTCGGCGTCTTCCGTCAGCGCCGATTCCAGCGCGTACTGGCTGATGCCGGCAAGCGCCTGACGCGGATCGACCGTCACGCCCGCGCCGCCGCCGGAAGTGCTGCGCCGGCTGCTGCTGCGCACCCCTTCGGCGCTGAAATTACTGCCGCCGCTACCGCCGTAATTGCCGGCGCCGGAACGACCGGAATTACTGGAGCCGCCGGAACCGGAACTGCCGGAGGAATTGCGCGAGCCGCCGGAAGTGCGCGCCGTGCCGCCCATGTTCGCCGAGGGTGTTTCCTCGACCGGTTCGATCAGGCTTACGCGCGCGCCGAAGAGCGCCTGAATGGCATTGGCGATGCTGACAACATTGTGATGTCTGAGCACCCAGGTGCGGGTGACGTCATCGCGGGTAATGGCGATGTCCTGCTGGTATTCCTGGGCGCTCATCAGGATATAGGCGTTGCTTTTGGCGTCGTAGCGATACCAGACGCCCGCCGCGCGGCAGAGGTTTTTCACCATGCCCTCCACGTTTACATCGCGCAGATAGAGCGAAACCACCTTGCCGGAAACGGAAGCCGTGACCACGATGCTGGTTTTGCCGACCTCGGAAATAAGTTGCGCCGCGTCATCCAGCGTGACCTGGCGCAAATAAATGTCGCCCGGCGAATTGCCCTTTTTTGCGGTCTTCGCTTTGCCTGCGGGTTTTTCCGGTGAAGTGGGTTTTTCCGGTGAAGTGGGTTTTTCCGGCGCGGCGGCGGCGGGCGCGGGTGCTTCCGGCGTTACGCTTTTGCGAATTTCCGCTGTTTGTCCGTCTGCCGTAACCGCTTCGGTCACGGCATCCTGCGCCTGCGCCGGAAGGATCAGGAGGATGAACAGCGCGGCGGCGAGGCGGGGGGAACGCCAGGGGGAGGATTTTCGTTTCATGTCAGCGCACCAGCATCCGGTATTGCGGCGCGCCCGCGCCCCTGAGCACCAGGCCGTCCGGTTCCACGCGCACCGTGTAGCGAATGCCGTCTACATCCAGTTCGTCGCCGTCGTGCACGGTCAGGATTTCCCGCCCGGACTGAATCTGCGCCACGCCCCCGGAATTGCCGCGCGCCAGGGCGCGCAGCCTGAGGTTGCGACTGATGCTGACGCCTTCCGCCTGACTGACGCGGCGGTTGCGCCCGCCTTCGCGCAATTGCGGCGAAACCTCGAAGGGATCGCGCTCCAGCGTGTCGATCAGGCGGTTGGGCGCGTCGGGCGTGATGGAAGTTTTCGGCGGCGCGATGACGAGCGGCGTAAAGCCGGTGGCCTCCGCCTGTCGGCGCGCCTCATTGGCGGCATCGTTGTCGGCGGTGTTGCGTCTGCTCATGCGATTTACCTCGTTGCTGTAATTCTGGATGATTTCCATGTCGCGCCGAATCGGCTCCGGCGTACCTTGCGGCAGCTCCGGAGGAGGTGTCTGCGCGGTCGCGCTGACGGAAGAGAGCAGGCAGAGGATCAGCAAAGCCGTTCCTGATCTGCGACCGCAGCGGCGTGAAGCGTTCGTAAACGGCGCAGCCGCCGACTTTTCTGATAATTGGCGCTTGATGTCCGACATCTGCTTACCCTCCGGTGGAAACGGCCAGCATGGCCTGGAAAAAGGCGTAATAAACAAAACCCACGACGCCGCCGACGAACAGGATGAGCACAGGCTCAATCATGGAAGCGAGCAGTTTTACCCGCGCGTCCAGCACTTTCTGGTAATGCTCGCCGAGGGATTCCATGACGGTATCCACCTGCCCGCTTTTTTCGCCGACCGCCGCCATGTGCTGCACCAGCCGGGGCAGTGCGGGCTGTTCAAGGGCGATGGCGAGGCTTTTGCCGATCAATACCTGTTCCGCCGCGTAGTGAAAGGCATCGGCAAAACAGGCGTTGCCGACCACTTCCTTGCAGATGCGCAGGGCTTCCAGCACGGTGAGGCGGCTCTTGATGAGGATGCCGAAAATCCAGGTGGTCTGCGCCATGGCGGCTGCGAGGAGCGTGCCGCCGATGACCGGCAGCGCGAGGAATGTTTTGTCGATCAGCCTTTTGGTGACCGGAATCCGCCGCAAGACCGGCATACCGATTACGGCGCCGATGACGCAAATGCCGATCAGCCAGCCCCAGCGGGTGAACCAGTCGGCAATATCCATCACGGTCTGCGCCGCCCAGGGAATGGCCTTGCCGCGTCCACCCAGAGAGATGGCGAAACGCGGCACGACGGTAGTCACCAGAAAGGTGATCACGCCAATGGCGGCCAGCAGCACAACGCCGGGATACACCAGCGCAGCGATGAGTTGCCGCCGCAACTCCGCGCGCCGCTCGATCAGGATGGCCAGTCGCTCGAACACCACGCCCAGTTCGCCGGAGGCTTCGCCTGCCTCGATCAGCTTGAAGGCCAGACGGTTGAAGAGTTCCTTTTCGCCGCGCACCGCCGCCGACAGGCTGTTGCCGCGCTGGATGCCGATAGCGATGCGCTCGATGCTGTCCGCCAGCCGCGCCCCCGGGGAGAGCTTGGCGGCGGCGGACAGGGCTTCGAGCAGGGTATGTCCGGCCCTCAGCATCAATTGCATCTGCCGGAAGAAAAGCACCTTGTCGTCGTTGCTCAAGGCGCGCATCCGGGAGAAAGCGCGCGCGATTTTCTTGAAAAGGGCAAAAATCCCTTCGCCGCCCACCATGCCTTCCGCCAGCTTCAGAATCTTCAGCCCCTGTTCCTTCAACTGCCGTCGCGCCGCAATTTCGTTCGGCGCTTCCATCTGGCCGCGCGTTTCCGTCCCGCGGACGTCCAGGCAAAAATAGGCGTAGGTGGTCATTTGCGAGTCTCCAGCGCCAGCGGGACGGGGTTTTTCTCCCTTGAAGGGGAGGGAACCGCCACCCCCTCTCCCACAAGGGGAGAGGGGGTAAAAGGAGGGAGCGGGTTGATCGGCGGGCAACGTTCGTCGGGCGACCGCAGGTTGCCTCTACGCGCCGATCTCCGATGCCTGATCCAGGACGTCAAAGTCATAAAAATCCCCGCGCTTCTTCAAGGCTGGTCAGTCCGGCAAGGATTTTTACCTTTGCGTCATCCGCCAGTCGCCAGTAGTCTTTGGCGGTTGCGGCGATTTCCTGTTCGCTCGCGCCGGCGGAAATGGCGTTGGCGATGTCGGCGTCCACCCACAGGGCTTCGTACAGGCCGATGCGTCCCCGGTAGCCGGAACCCAGGCAGCGCGGGCAACCGGCGGGTCCCCAGACGGTGAGCGGCGCGTCTTCGGGTTTGCCCAGCAGGCGGCGGGTCGTCGCGTCGGTCTCGTGTTCGCGCCGACAGTGCGGGCAGAGCATCCGCACCAGACGTTGCGCCAGAATGCCGCGCAGGGTCGCGCCGAGCATGAAGCGTTCGCAACCGATGTCGGTGAGGCGCGTCACCGCGCCGGGGGCGCTGTTGGTGTGCAGGGTGGACAGCACCATATGTCCGGTGGTCGCCGCTTTCAGCGCCACGTCGGCGGTATCCAGATCGCGGATTTCGCCGACCAGGATCACGTCCGGGTCGTGGCGCAAAAAGGATCGCAGCGCGGCGGCAAAACCGACCTTCGCGTTCACCTGCACTTGCGAGACGCCGGGAATCACCTGCTCAATCGGGTCTTCGGCAGTGAGAATGTTAAGGCTGTCCGCGTCCAGTTCGCGCAGCGCGCAATACAGCGTGGTGCTCTTGCCTGAACCGGTCGGCCCGGTCACCAGAACGATGCCGTGCGGATGGCTGAGCGCCTCACGCAGTCGCGCGCTCATGTCGGACGAGAGTCCCAGCGCGTCGAGTTTCTGGCGGTTCGGGTCGCTTTTCATCACCCGCAGGGTCAGGCGCTCGCCGAACTTCACCGGCGCGGAAGCCACCCGCATCTCGATGGCCTCGCTGTCTTTCATCGGATAAATGAGGCTGCCATCCTGCGGCGCGCGCGTCTCGGCAATGTCCATGCCGGAAAGCACCTTGATTCTCGAAATCAGGCTGTCGCCCAAATCCTTGGGCAGCGGCGCGCCGATGATTTCCAGGCGACCATCCACCCTGAGCCGCACCCGCGCCCCGTTTTTGATCGCCTCAATATGAATGTCGGAGGCGCGGCGCAAAAAGGCTTCGCGCGCCACGCGCTCGAAAAGCCGCACCGGGTCTTCGGCCTCTGTTCCCACGCCCGCGTCCTTGCCGCGCAGCCTCAACAGCAGGGAGGCCATTCCTTCCGGCTCGGCAAGCGCCAGCGGCAGGGCGCCGACCACCCGCCGCGCGCTCTCGATGCCCAGCGCGTCATCCGGATTGGTCAGCGCCAGATGCGCCACGCCCGCTGGATCGCGCAATACCGCCATCGGATGCCGTTTCAAGAGCGCCAGCGGCAGTTTGGCGAGCAGCGCGTCGTCTGCCTGCCAGCGCGCCAGATGCGCGTAAGGCAGGCCGCGCACTTCGGCGAGCGCCAGATAAAAAGCGGTCAGCGGCAAACTCAAATCCACCGACAGCGCGTCCATCAGATTCTGCCGCCGCGCGCGGGCAATCGGACGCAAACGCGCCACCTGTTCGTTGTCGAACAACCCGGTTTGCAACCCGGCCTGAATCAGCGTGGCTTCGGAGAGATCACTCATTGGCGCGATCCTGGAAATATTTCGACATTTCGGCGCGGCGTATCATCCGTTCCAGATCGGGACGTATCGTCTCCATCTGCGCATCGCTGTCTTTTTGGGTAAACGCGATGAGCTTTTCACCAAGCCGTTCGGTAGCGTCCAACGTGCGCAACCATATTTTCATTTCTTCCGGCGAGAATTCCGCAAGGTTGGCGAGCAGCTTTTCGCGATACGCCTTCGATTGCACGGCCTTGCGCCGCAACGCCTTGATTTGCTCCGCATGACCGCGCAGCGGCGATGCGGAACGCGCCACCAGTTGGGACCAGGCTTCCAGCATTTCCTCACGAAGATGATTGGCGATGATCCTGTCCGCCAGCCGCGACCGCGCGGCTTCGTCGGACTCGAACGCGCAGGCCGCAAGCATGAGCGCGACGAAGCCAAGCAGGGCGAAGCGGAAAGAAGCGGCATTCATTTTCTGCCCTCCGGCGCAAGCTGCCCGCCGTTCTTCAACAGCCAGTCGAACCCTTCCGGATTGCGGGTGAGCGGGCGGGCAAGGTTGGCGTCTATCAGGCGGTCGCGGGCGAGTTGCGCCAGCGCCTGATCGTAGGTTTGCATCCCCAGGCTGGCGCCGGATTCCATGACGGAATACAGTTGGGCGCTGCGTCCGGAGGCGATGAGATTCATTACTGCCGCCGTGCCGCGCAAAATCTCCACTGCGGGCACGCGCCCCTTTTTGTCGGCGCGCGGCAAAAGCTGCTGCGCCACCACCGCCTTCATCACCAGCGACAGGCGATGCCGCGCCAGTTCCTGCTCCTCGCCGGGGAACGCGCCGACAAAGCGTTCCGCCGCGCCCACCGCGTCGGCGGTATGCAAGGTGGAAAAGACGAGGTGTCCGGTTTCCGCCGCCGTTAGCGCGGCGCGCATGGTTTCGGTGTCGCGCAGTTCGCCCACCAGGATCACATCCGGGTCTTCGCGCATGGCGGCGCGCACGGCGAGCGCGAAATCCGGCGTATCGGTGCCCAGTTCGCGGTGGCTGATCAGGCTTTTCAGCGGGCGATGCACGAATTCCACCGGGTCTTCGATGGTGAGAATATGCCGCGCCATGTTGGCGTTGATTTCGTGAATCAGGGTGGCGAGCGAGGTGCTCTTGCCGCTGCCGGTAATGCCGGTGACCAGCACCAGGCCGTAAGGCAGATAGGAAAGCTCCTTCAGTCCGGCGGGCAACATGAGTTCGGCGAGACTGGCGAACCGTTCCGGCAGATGGCGGGCGACCAGGGCCAGCCTGCCCAGCGAGCGGAAAAAATTGATGCGAAAACGATAACCGCCCAAGGTGCTGTATCCCAGATCGGCGCTGCCGGAATTTTTCAGCGCTTCCCGGCGCAGGGGGTCGAGCAGATTTTCCACCAGCAGCGCCATGTCGGCGTCGTCCCACAGTCGCTTGTCGCAGACCGCAAGCTCGCCGTGCGCGCGCCAGTGCGCGGCGCGTCCCGCCGCCAGATGCAGGTCGGAGGCGTTATGCGCGGGAAGCTGGTCGAGCAACGCCTGAAAGGCGTCCATTGCCGGAGAAGAGGGTTCAGACCGCAAGACGTATCTCCACTTCCAGCCATTGTTTGGGCGCGGGCGCGGTTCCCGAAGTGTCGCCGGAACGGCGTGTATCCGCCATCCTGACCTGGATGTCGCTCCATACCGGCGCGGCGACGAAGGTGAGCTTGTCCAGTCCGTCCAGAAACTGCATCAGCCCGCGATAACTGGCGCGCGCCTTGAGCGAGAGCAGGGGCCGCCGATAGGGACTGGCTTGCGCCGATTCCTTCAAAAGCTCCTGGTTGGGCGGACGATCGCGGTCGCTGGAGCGTCGGTAAATATGTTCGAGCGCGGTCACTTCCATGTCGCCGCTTTCCGCCAGTCGGGCGAGTTCCGATTTCAGCATTTGCATGCTTTCGAGATCATCCAGCGGAATGAAGCGGGCGGTCAGCCGCGCCAGTTCCGCCTCCTGTCTGGCGAGCGTGGCGCTGACCTGACCGAGGTCTTTTTGCGTCGCCTGGATATTGATGCCTTCCAGCTTGATCGACGGTCCGCCCGCGCCGCTCGTCGCCTTCTTGCGCAGGTTGAGCTTTCCTTCCTGGTACTTCAGTTCGTCCAGGGTCTTGTTGCCCGGATACCAGACGAGCAGACCATAAAAAATGGCGATCACGGCGCAGCAGGCGCCCACCAGTTGATGTTGCTCGTCAGCGGAAAACCGCTTCCAGAACGCCTTGACCTGCCTGGCTCCTTCAGTGACGGACGGTTTCATCGTACATAACTCCGGTTGAACTCCCGCCCGTTGATAGGGTGGGAGCGAACCCCTGATCAATGGTCGGGATTCGGCGACCGTTTTGGGGAGGGGCGCAAAACCCCTGCCGGAACACGCTCATTTTTTGTCGCGCGGAACTTGAGAATGTTGTTGTAAATCATTATTAAATGGTAATGATTATTGAAATAATTTGCAAGCCCTGTTTCAGGGTCGGGCGCGTCGCCGCGTCAGCTTTGCGGCATCACGGCGTTCCGCCTCCTGCCGGTCCATTGCCCGCTTCTACCGATGGTTCGCCCAGTTCTTCCTGTCCGCCGACCGGAATCAGCCAGAAAGAAACGGTGTAGCCAGGGCTTTTGTCGCGTCCGGGCGCGGCCTTGACATCGGTTTGCGCCACGGTGTACCCCATGCCGATCAGCGTCTGCTGCAAATCCTGGGCGAAGGACTGGACGCTGGAATAGTTGTTCGACCAGGCGATAATCTGGATGTTGCCGATGTCGTTCGGGTTGGGGCTGTGATGCAGGGCTTCCAGCACCACATCGTCGCCGATATTGGCGGCCAGCGCGCGCAGCAGTTGCGGCAGATGGTCGATCATGCCTTCCACTGTTTCCAGGCGTTCGACTTCGGGCGCGATTTGCGCCAGTCTGGCGCGCGCGCGCGCCAGTTCTTTCGGGGGGGTTTGCGCCGCCGCCAAAACGCGCCGGAGTTCCTGCTGCGCCTGGGTGTTTTGCTGGCTGGCGATGTCTTCCTGCGCAAAGCGCATCCTGACTTTTTTGATTTCCATGTACTGGTGCGCGGCGATGCCGGATACGGCGGCGAGCGTCAGGAGCGGCGCGACGAGGTGCCAGAAGCCCGTTTTTTTCCAGATCGCTTGCGGGAGGTTGCCGAAACGGATGATGGGCAGTTTTGCGCGCGTATTGCGATGCTGGCGGGCAAGGGTGGCGAACAGGTCTTGTCGGGTGGCGTCGGCGGCGCGAAAACGCGGCGCGTGTCCCCAACGTTGTCCGAGGTCATCGAGCAGCGCGGCAACCAGGGCGTCGTCGCGCGGGTTGACGCAGACGATTTCCAGATCATGAACGCCGCCCGCCCGCCAGTCGCTGACCAGATTGATCAGCAGATCGGCGCTCAAGGCGCGTTCCATGCGGCTTTCGTTGCGCGACGAATGCACGCGCCCCTGATAACGCAGCACGGCGACGATGCTTTCCGAATGAATTTCCAGGGCGATGTGACCAGGCGCTTCGCCGGACGTTTCGTCGAGCGCTTCGCTGACGCTCCAGGCCAGCGGCAGGCCGCCCTTGAGTTTCAGCCCGCGGCTTTTGGCGGCGGCTTCGCACTGGCTCCAGAGCGAAAGGCCGGTAGCCGAAGCCAGCCATATCGGCGGTTCGCCGGGTTCTCCGGCATAACCTGTCCAGCCGCAGGCGAGCCAGGATTCCAGCATTTGCAGCTTTTCCTGCAAGCGCAGCGCGTCTTCCAGCGCCTCTTGCGTGACCAGCCCCATTTCACAGGCGACCTGCCCGAAGTAGAACGGCTTTCTGCTTTCGTTGGGCGCGTCGGTTTCGTTGCGGCGCACGGCGAGTTCCAGCGCCACGCGCTCGCGTTCTTCCGGGGTGATGAGATTGTGCGCGGCGAGCACCGCGCCGATATTCCAGAGCGCGCCGAATTCCGCCGCCACGGGCTCCATTTCGGAGCGCGTCATTTCCCGCATTTGCAGCAGCGGACGCGGTTTTTCGGGGTTGACCGGCAAATCCACGCGCGCCGGCGCAATGGCGCGCGCGGCGAGCAGGGTGGTTTTGGGCGGTTTTTCGCCCGCCTGTTTCAGTTGCGCCAGCACTTCGTCCAGCGCGCGCGCGAAATCCGAGACGGAAGAAACGGCAATGGCGGAAAACCGCCAGCTGCGTCCCGATTTGCGGGCGACGACCCCGCTCAATACGCCCACATCCCAGACGAGCAGGGTAAGCGCCGGGGAAAGCGCGCGGATGAGCCGGACGAGCGCCGCCTTGCCGACAACCCGCAGTTTTTTGCCGATCAGCACGGCCTTTTCGCCTCTGCGCATGGCCTTTTCGGCTTTGGAGAGGGCGCGCGCGGCAGGTTCAGCGGAGGGCGGCGCGGGTATTTCCGACGGCGCGTCCACGCCGGGTTCCCGTCGCGGCGCCTGCGCCCGGTCTTCCGGTTTGCGGCGCAGACGCGCCATCAGCGAACGCAGACGCGCCATCAGCGGATCTCCCAGCGCAACTCGGGTTGCAACGCGCCGGGGTGGAAATCGACCGTTGCCCGCAGGCGGCGCAGGTCGGGTTTGCCGCTGGCGCCGGGATCGGGCGGCGACTGGTTGTCCAGCGTAAGCAACACGAGGTGGCGACCCAACGGCACGCGGGCGTCTATCGTCCCGCCGCCGCAGGTCAGCGTTTCGGTAAAGCTGAATTCGCAGCTTGCGTCAGCGACAAGGCTGCTTTCCCCCGCGCAGGAATTCACGGCGCTGCGCAATTGCCGCCAGCGTCCGCCATCCGGTATGCTGTTCGCCGTGTCTTCCGACGAGTTTTCAAACACCAGCAACGTAACGCCCAGTTCGCCGGAATCCGCAGCAGGGGGAAAGTCGCTCGAAAAAATGAGATCGCGCCCGCTTTTGTTGGTCAGCGTGACCTTCCAGCCCTTGAGGGGCACGAGCCAGTCTTGCGGGCGGATTTCCGTGCCGACTTCCTCTTCCGCCGCCATGTTCGTGGCCTTGCCTACCATGTTGTCCGCGCCCAGACTGGTGATGGCCAGGCTATCCGGCAAAGGGGCGTCGTCGATAATCACGCTGCCTACCTGCCAGCCGAAATTGCGCTTATCCGCCGTGTCGCCCGCTGTATTGTCCTCATCGCCGAAATTGCCCCAGCCGTCGCGGAAAACGTCGTTGTGCGTCGCTCCGGCAAGATAATGCCCGCGATGTCCCTTGAGCAGCAGGGGCGTATCCGGCGGCAACGTGTTGACGCTGCCTACGGGGAAACACTTGTTATCCAGCGTCGTGGCGAGCTTCGGCGGATTCGGCGCGGGCGTATCCGTTTGCCGGGCGTATCCCTCCGGCGGCTTCAGCAGATCGACGATGGCCTCCGGCAGGCGTCCATTGTCGGCGACAAAGCCAGAAAGGCGCATCTCGCCGCCATAGGCGGGCGCGTCCACGCCCACCGTCGCGCGGCGCAAAATCCCCAGGCGGACGCGCGTATCGTCCATCCGCACCTGCGCCCGATCCTCCGCTATCAACCCGAACGCCGCCAGCGCCGTAGCGGAAAGCACCGCCACCACGACCAGCAACTCGATCAAGGTGAAGCCCGCGCCGCTCAACCCGCCCCCCCCTTGCGCGGGAGAGCTGGAGAGCGGGGGCGCGTCGGTGATGACGGAACGACCGCCCCCCTCTCCCCGGCCTTCTCCCGCGAGGGGAGAGGGGGCAGGGCGGGGCGGGGTTTCCATTTCTGCGGGATGTTTCATTTTCGTGGCGCAGGGACACGCGCGGGGACACGATTTGCAGCACCCGTCGTTTGCGGCGGAATACACTGCGTCCTGCCGCCGCGCTCTACATCCGCAGACAAAGCCCGCGCCGCTCAACCCGCTCCCCCCTTTTACGCCCTCTCCCCTTGTGGGAGAGGGCCGGGGAGAGGGGTACGCTTTTCGGGGAGCGCTGGAGAGCGGGGGCGCGGGTCTCATTTGGAAAACGAAGTCACGACCAGCGCCGGACCGTAGCGGTTGTTGTAGACATAGATGGCGTAAAAAACGTATTGCTCGCCCGTTTTGGCTTCCTTGGCGAAGCGGGCGGCGGCCTGGTCTTCCACGTAGGCCATCAACGCCTTGTCGCCGCCGTATTCCAGCACGATGTGCCTGGAGACGGCGGGTGGATTGTTGATGCCCATCATGCCCATGACCTTGTAGAGATAATCCGCCTTTTGCGGCGTGGGCATTTGCGCCAGTTGGGCGGTAAAGCGCACCGACTTGGGTTCAAAAATGGCGCGTTGTCCATCCGGCATCCGCGTCTTGGGCACCAGTTCCTTGAGGTTGATGTCCTGCAACGCCACTGACGCCACTGACGTTTCCGGCGCGGCGGCGGTGGTTTGCGCCGCCGCCGGAAGCGGCGCGGCAAGCAACGCCAACGCCAGGATCAGGGCGGCCAGCGCGGTGGAATGGAGCAGCGAATATTTCATGGTCAAATCCTTTCGGGTTCAGGGGGGGGTAAGGTCAAAGGTCAGGGTTCAGGCGGGGATTGCGTCCGGCCTTCCGCGACGCAAATTATCTTGTCGTCCTTGCCGTCGTCTTCCTCGACGTTGGGTTTGCAGGGGTCGGTGGGATGTATGCCGCCGTAGCGCCCGTCCGCGCCCCAGTAGACCACGCGCGGAACCGATTCACCTTCGCTGCGGGTTTCTTTCAGAAAGAAAAACGGACGCGCGTGTCGCGCCAGTTCGTGGCGGTCGGGGTCGTAGCCGTTGGCGGCGTATTGGCTTTCATTGTGCGGGTGCGGCAGGGTGTGCCAGGCCAGATCCTTGAAGACGAAGCAGCCGCCGGAATCGCCCGAGACGCAGGCGGTCGGGGCGTTGCTTCGGGCTGGAAATTTCGGTCCCGCGCCGAAAGCGGGGATGTTGTCCACCTCTTGCTGCGCCACGCTGTATTTTTCCAGGCTTTGCCAGGCGTCCAGCCACAAGCGGTTGGCGAGCGGCAGATAGGGGCCGTTCCAGCCGCGACGGGCTTCGGCGCTCCACTCGGCGAGCCTGCGCAGCGGGTGGTTGGGGCAAAGGGAGGGGCGTTCAAACAGCAGGGAAAAATTGGCCGGAGAATCGAACCATTGCCGACGCTCGTCGTCCGTCAACGCCGGATCGGTCGGCGGCTCCCCCGCCATTTCCAGCTTGACCGCGCCGCCGCCGGAAAGTTCGCAATCCGCGCCCGCCAGCTGGAACGGCCCTTCGCCTGGCCAGTAGCCGGTATCGTCATGAAAACGCCGCAAGGCGGTTGCCAGCCGCAGCAGCTCCACACTCGCCAATTCATCTTCCGCCCGCCGATCGACATCCACATACGCCCCCCAGGCCATAACCGCCAGCGCCGCCAGAATGGCGCACACCACGAGCAGTTCGATCAGGGTGAAGCCCGCGCCGCTCGACCCGCTCCCCTTTTTTACGCCCTCTCCCCTTGTGGGAGAGGGTTGGGGAGAGGGGGGCGGTGGTTGCCTTCCCGGCATGGGGAGGGGGAACGGGCTGCTGTTTTTTGTCATTGCTTTCCGGATTTCCAAAACGCAAAAGGCAAGACGCGCGCGGGCGTGTGTTGTCTTTTGCGTTGCGGGGGCTGCGCGCTTAAAAAAACGGTCGGCGTCCTTGTTGAGGGAACGCCGACCCGAATAAACGCCCGAATTAACGGAGAGAGGATTCAGGCGGGTTCATGCTCTGTATCTACGCTCGCTCAGGTGGGGCGAACGTTGTCGACTTCGCCGAGTTCTTCATCCTTGGTGTCGCCCGCGCCGTCGATGATGGCCTGGAACGTGGCTTGACCGGAGATGGGACGAAACTCGATTGTGCCGAAATCGGTGTTTACGGCACCGGCTTCATCGTAGGCGGCGTTATCCACCTTGGCTTCATACGGATGCAGGTTGAAGAGCACGATGAAGCGGTTGTACTCATCGCTGGCGACGTGCCGATAGACCGGCACATTGGAGAGCGCGCCAATCTTGCTCGGATCAAACAGGGTAGCGTCCGGACCAATACCGAAGGCAACGATCTTTTGTCCGTCCGTGCCTTCGCCAATCGTTGTGTTAGTAGCAAGCGCACTGGGTACGCCGACGCGTTCCAGGCCGCCATCCCAGACGACAACAGGCGTAGCATCAGCCAGAGTGATAGATGTGCCGCAACCATTGGCATCCTCGCTACGGAAGATGTTTTGCGGCGTCACGTCATTGCCCTTGTCACGCACCAGGGCGAGAATCCCAGTACCCGCATCGGCGCTGGTAGCGTCGTTCTTGCAGGTGCCTACGCCTTTGTAGGTGGCAAAGACCCCATCTGACGTTGTGTCAATGTCTTCGTTGATGTAACGAAGCTGGGTGATGCCGGCAGCGGCCAGCGCCGACCATTCGCCTACAGATTCATCAAGCTCCTCGATCTTCAGATTGGCTTTCAGATCATCGCTAACAATGACGAGCATGTCGTCATCTACGCTAGTGCCAGTATTGACAGTGGTGCCATCCGAAGAAACCAGCAGCGAATCCCAGTTATCCGGATACTGACCGCCGTTCAGCACACGGAAAGTCTGGATGCCCTTGGAGAGTTCATCCATCATCGCCACGTGCGCGGCGGCGGCGCCCTTGCGGTCGGTGTCTTGCAGCATGATGGTGGCGGTGCCGGCAATCGCCGCCAGAATGGCGACTACCACCAGCAGTTCCAACAGCGTGAAGCCGCCCTGTTTCTTGTTGCGGATGGCTTCAAACTTGCGCTTCAGGGAACGACCCTTGACCGCGGAGGCGTCAACCGATTGCAATTTCGATTGCAGTTGCGCACGGGTCATGTTCATCAATTTCGTCAACATGTAAAACTCCTTCAAGTAAGGATGTGGCCGCAGGATTTTCCACCCCGGAAAACTCCCGCCAACCGATTTCAAAATCCAGCGTCCAGCGGGCAAAATGCCGCGCCATGCCGGTAAATTTTCCGCGGCCCCACGCCGCCGGACGTAAACCTGTGCTGCCGAAGGGGGCGTAGGGGCGGGTTTCAAACCCGCCCTGCCAACGCCCAACCCCCAACTACGTATTCATCGCGGAACGCGCGTTTTCCGCCCGCTCCGCCTGCCCGCTTTTGCCGCCAGCCTGCTTCTGCCGCCTGCCCGCCTCCGGCGGATAGTCAACAATGAAACGGTACTGCTTGCCGCAATGCAGAATCACTTCCTTCTGCCCGCGCCGCAAAAACCGGATCTCCACCTGAATCCCCGCAAAACCGTCATGGGCAAAAGCCTCCAGATACAAATCCTTCAACTTCTCCAGCACCGCCGCGTTCGAGGCTCCCCCCGCAACCGCCGCGCCTTCGGCCTCCACAACCGCTTCACGTTTCGGATGGTCTGTCTTCATAGTAACAAGAATTGTTCTCGTTCAATTTCAATGTTTGTGGATGATAACGGTTATTGTTTGCATGTCAACACTTTTTGCAAAATTTTTTTACGAAAGGGGAAAAAAGCGCGAGAAGCGGCAGGGACGGGGCTTTCCGCCCATCCCACGCCGCGTGAAAACAGGAATCCCGGGATATCCGAGGACAAATTTATGTAGGGGCGAACTGCGTTCGCCCGCCGCTCAAACCGCTTTCCCCTCTCCAAACTCTTGCCCCTCTCCTCCCACAAGGGGAGGGAACACGGGTTCTGCGGTTTGTCGCTCAATACCCGCTACGCGGGCACAAAGGCCGTGCGTCCGTCGGCGGCGATTTTCAGCAGGGGGTGTCCGTAGAGGCGGGAGAGTTTTTCCGGAATGAGCAATTCGTCCGCCGCGCCGATTTCGCTTTCGCCATCGCCGTACATGAGCAGCGCCTGCGTGTGGTAACGCGCGGCAAGCCCCGGATCATGCAGGATGCTAATCAGCGCCGCGCCGCGCCGGACACGTTCGGCAAGCAACGTCAGGGCGGCAATCTGGTGGTTCATGTCCAGATGCGCGAGCGGTTCGTCGACCAGCATCAGCGGCGCGTCCTGGACCAGCAGGGTCGCAATGGCCAGTCGTTGCCGTTCGCCGCCGGAAAGGGTGCGCACATCGCGCGCCGCCATCGCCTCCAGCCCGACTTCCGCCAGCGCCGTGCGCGCGCGGGCAATGTCCGCCGCGCTTTCCCATTGCCAGCGCCCCAGATGCGGATGGCGTCCGGTCAGGGCGGTTTCCAGCACATGCGCGGCAAAAGGGTCGTCGCGCCGCTGTCCCAGCCAGCCGCGCTGTCGCGCCGCCGCGCGCGCGCCGTGCTCGGCGTAGCGTTTGCCCGCCAGCAGAATCTCTCCGGATTCCGGCGCGCGCAATCCCGCCAACGCCGCCAGCAGGGTGGATTTGCCCGCGCCGTTGCGCCCCAGAATGACCAGTGAATCGCCGGGGAAAAGCTGCATGTCCAGATCGCGACACAGCAGATGTCCGCCGATACGAAGCGTAAGCTGACGCGCGGCGAGCAGCGGCGGGGCGGTTTTGTCGCTCATGGCGAATCGCGGCGCGAGAGCAGAAAGAGGAACGCGGGAACGCCCAACAACGCGGTCAGGACGCCGACCGGCAACTGTTCCGGCGCAATCAGGGTGCGCGCCAGCGTATCGGCGGCGACCAGCAACGCGCCGCCCAATAACGCCGCAGCGGGCAGGAGAATGCGCTGGTCATTGCCGGTGAGCAGGCGCGTCAAATGCGGCACGACAAGGCCGACAAAGCCGATGGCGCCGGCGCTGGTGACGGCAATGGCGATCGCCAGCGCCGCCAGAAAATAGACCCGTCGGCGCAGGCGGCGCACATCGACGCCCAGCGTTTGGGCGCTTTCCATGCCTTGTCCCAGCAGCGTGATTTCGCGGGCGACGGGCAGGATGGCGATCAGGAGAACGCCGAGAAAAAGCAGGGGCGGCCAGGGATTCGAGGTTTGCGAAAGATCGCCCATCAGCCAGAACAACATGCCGCGCAAACGGGCTTCCGGCGCGAGGGTAATCAGCAACATGACCAACGCGCCGCATCCGGCGGCAACCATGACGCCGGTCAACAGCAGGCGGGTCTGCGTCCAGCTGCCGTCGCCATGCGCCAGTCCAAAGACCAGCAACAAGGCTGCCAACGCGCCGCCAAAGGCGAATACATCCAGCAACAATCCGCCCAGTCCCAGCAAAATGGCGCACAACGCGCCCACGCTGGCGCCGCCGGAGACGCCCAGAATGTACGGATCCGCCAGCGGATTTCTGAGCAAAGCCTGCATCAGAACGCCGGAAACCGCCAGCAACGCGCCGCAGGCAAAGCCGGAAAGGGCGCGCGGCAGACGCAGTTTCAGCACGATGTCCGCCGCCAGCGTTTCTTCGCCGCGCAGGATTTCCGTCCATTCCGCCAGCGAAATTTCCAGCGACCCCATACTCAAGGCCGCGCCCAGACTGAGGATCGTCAGGGCGAAGAGGCCGGAGAGTCCAAAGAGGGTTTTGGGCACTAGCGAATCACCCGTCGCAGGGCGGGTTTGGCGGCAAGGATGGCGTTGCCGCGTTTGACGGCGGTATCCAACGCGGCCTTGGCGGGTTTTTTGCCCGCCCAGACCTGTTCCAGTTCCTCATCGACGATAATCCGCACCGGATCGAGGGTGGAGACGCGCAGCGGATGCCGGTCGCCCTTGCCTTGCAGGGAAAGGTAGGCCACTTTCAGCGCCTGTTCCTCGTCTTTCATCAGACGCGAAGTCTGCATGACGTTGCGGGCGGTTTCGGTAAGCGGCAAAAAGCCGCCGCTGCGCGCCAGCGCGATTTGCATGTCCGGCGCGAGCAAAAAGCGGATGAAACGGGCGGCAACCTGATATTCCTTCGCCTTGTAGCCCGCGCCTACCCATAACGAAGTCCCCGCCGCCAGCGTGTGCTGCGGGCCGCCATAGAGGTCGTTGTGATGCGGCAGGGGCGCAATGCCCAGTTCCACGCCGGGCGCGTCCTGCAAATAGCTGTTGGTCCAGGCGTCAGAGGTCAGCATGGCGCATTCGCTGTTGTAAAAGTGGCTGTCGGCCTCGTTGGCGCGTCCAAAGGTCTGGAAGTAACGCGCCTTGTGCCAGGTGGCGAGCATGGCGATATGCTTGACCTGAACGCGACCATTGAAGGCGAGTTTGCCTTTTTTGTCGGCAATCGTCATGCCGGAAAGGGCGGAGAGGTTATCGACATGCACCCACGTCGGCCAGGAGGAAGTATAGGGACAGGCAATGCCGCGCTCCATGAGCGTCCCCGCCATATCCTGCATTTCCTGCCAGGTTTTGGGCGGCGCGTCCGCGTCCAGTCCGGCCTGACGGAACAGGCGTTTGTTGTAAAAAAGCACTGGTGTGGAAAAGGCCAGCGGCAGGGCGTTCAGGCGGTCGCGTTTTTCTCCCGCCAGCAGTTCGACGGATAAATCGTTGCCGGCAATGTTGCCGCCGTTTTCTTTCAGCACCTGATGCACGGGCTTGAAGGCGGCCTTGTTCACCAGAAAGTTCGCCATGACGCCTGGCGTCGCCAGATTCAGGAGCGCGGGCTTGCGTCCCTGCGTTTCAATCCGCAACAACTGGATGCGTTCGGCTTCCGGCTGTTCGCTGTTGAAGCGTTCCACCAGTTCCGCCAGCTTGAGGGCGCTGTGCGCGCTCAACTGATGGGTGAGTTCGATAATCCGCGCCTTGGGCGCGGGCTTCGCCGCCGCCGTTTTTTTGCTTTCCGGTTTGGCCTTGGGCGATTCCGCCAGACTACAGGTCGCCACGCCGAAAAAACAGGCGGAGACAATAAGCATCACAAATGTACGCAACATGACAAAACGCCTTATCGCCAGAAGAAAGACGACATTATCCCAGAATCAGCCCTTGCGGGCGTGTCCTTCAGGGACAGCGACGCGCGCCTTCGGCACGGGATGTTTTCGGGTGAACCGTAATTTTGCCGCGCCGTCGCGCGGAAACGAGTATCCGCGCCAACCCCCGTTTTCTCCCCGCCCTTCGGCATTCCTCGCCCGCTTGCGGGAGCGGGAACAGTTCGTTCCTGTTTTTCTCCCCTCTCCCCAACCCTATCCCACAGGGGGAGAGGGAGTGAATGAAGGGGAAGGGAACACAAGCTCTGCCGCGCGGCGGGTGGCAGGCAAAAAAACGCCTCGCTCGACGACTGTGCGGGCGAGGCGGGGGTTACTTCCGCGAAGGCAAGGTCATTGCAACAGCGAAAGCACCGTCTGTGGCAAGGTGTTGGCCTGCGCCAGCATGGCGGTGCCCGCTTGCTGCAATATCTGTGCCCGTGACAGCTTGGCCGTTTCCGAAGCGTAGTCCGCGTCC
>JAIRZG010000235.1 GCA_031267345.1 Zoogloeaceae bacterium | reverse complement strand
CCGACTTATGTCACTAGGGTATGTTTTCTTACGCATACGCATAGCTTACACTATTTGGAAAAATCGTGAACAGGTTCTTAGATCATTCGACAATGGCCTTGGCATCTCCCCTCCTGTATATCTCCCACATATTCCCTACATCATACATAATACTCAATTATTTGTTAATGTGCTCTAACCCTTCAAGAGGAGGGAACTGATCGGCAAAATGGCGCGGCGCATTCCGTTCTGCGCCATCGTCATCCCCGCGCAACGACGCGGCGGGATGCCCGTTCAGCCTGGAATATCCTCGCGCCGCAGGCGCGCATTGCTGTCCGCAAGGACAAGGGCATCGGTGCGGCGCAGCCAGGCGAGGAGTTCGGCGACGGCGAGGTAGAGTTGGCTGGGGATGTGTTCGTCCAGATCGACCTGCATCAAAAGCGAGAGCAGTTCCGGGGATTCGTGCACATAGACGCCGTGTTCCCTGGCGCGGGAGATGATTTCTTCGGCGATCAGGCCGCGTCCCTTGGCGACGACGCGCGGGGCGGCGTCGGTCTGGCGATAGGCGAGCGCGACGGCTTCGCGCCGTTCCTCATGCGGCGGGGTTTTAGGCGGACGTTTCGGCATGGGCGTCACGCGGACGGCTGACGGCAAAGGCGGCGAGTTTCAGTCCCGCCGTGGCGAATTGCTGTTGCAAGACGCCGTTGGCGGCGGTAAGCCGGGCGCGGGCGGCGTCATTTTCCACCTTGAGGCGGATTTCGATGTCCTTGCCGCCGACCAGACGCAAGGTCGCTTCCACACCGCCCAGACGCGGCAGGGTGAGGGTGAGGCGGGTCGTCCAGTTGGCGGCGATGTTTTCGCCGCGCTCGTGGCGGCCTTCTTCTTCGATAATCTCCCAGTCCATGCCCTGCCCCGGCCAGACCTGACCCTGCCAGACGTAGGCATTGGTCGCCAGGGCTTCCAGTTGTTGCTGCACCAACGGCGTGAGTTCGCGGGCGATGACCTGCCCCATACCGACGCGCAGGGCGGCTTCGCCATCGACGCGGGATTGCGCGGCGGCATTCGCCGCCGTATTTGCCGCCGTTGCCGCATTCGCTCCCGCATGTGCCGCATTCGCCGTGTTAGGCGTAGCAGCGTTGGGTGTGGCGGCTTGTTGTGGCGACTGCGGCGACGCGCCCGCCGTCCGGGGCATTGCGGGCTGTCCGTCGCCGCCCGCGACTTGCGCCGCGCCCGCGCCGCTGGCGGGCGTTCCTGCCGGACGGTTGAAGAGCGTTTGCGCGGCGGGGGAAAGGCGGCCTTGCGGTTCCGCCAGCAGGGTGGTCAGGGCGGTTTTGCCTGCCGCCCATTGCGCCTGATGCGCCTCATAAAACATGCCGCTTTTGGCGAGCGCGGCCTTCAAGGCGGGCGCGAGGTCGGCGGCGTTTTCGGGGAAGCGGTTAACCACGGGTTGGGCGTTATTCAGCGGCGCGGGTTGCGGGCGTTTGCCGCCTTCCTTGTCGAGCGCGCCCAGCAATTCGCCGATCAGCCGTCCCGCGACGGTAAGCCGGGTGGCGACGGAGGCGTTTTTGTCGCCTTCCACGCCCGTCTGCGCGCCGCCTTCCTTGGCGGTCGCCACCGCCAGCGTGAGCTTGCCGTTTTGTTCCACCACTTCCAGTTCCAGCGTGTCGCCCGAACGGGCGGCGAAGGGCAGGGACAGGGTAACGTCGCGCTGGGCGACGCTGGCGCGGTAGAGGCCGTTGGGCAGGAGCGTCTGGATGATGGCGGTGAGACGCTGACCGGGCGCGAATTCGCGCAGGGCGTCGGAAAGTTTTTGTCCGGACTGCGCGGGCTGGGTAAGCAGCGCGTCGGCAAGTTTGAGGCGGGCGAGCGCGTCAGCGGGAATCATGTCCGGCTCCGGCGTTTTTCAGTTCCTTCCCCTTGAAGGGGAGGACGCGTATTTCTTCATCCTCCTGGCGCCTCATCCCCCTGTGCCGCCGAAGGCTTTGAGCAGGGTGGCGATGTCCTGATGCAGGGGTTCGGCGCGGTCGGTGACGGCGTGTAGATGGGTGAGGCTTTCCTCGATGGCGGCGCGGTCGGATTCCTGCGCGGGCGGCAGGGCGCCGGACTGGATTTGCGCGTTCAGTCGCGTGGCGGTCAGGGCGGCTTTTTCCCATTCTCCGGCTTCGGCGAGCCGGGCGACTTCGCGCATCGCCAGCGCCAGGTTCCGGTAGGGCGTTTCGCCGGGCATGGGGTCGTTCAATTGCCTTGTTGCTTGTCGGGATCGATTTGCCGCCAGGCGTCGTGAATTTCTCCCAGCAGGGATTGCACTTCGTCCAGGGTTGGCACGTCGTTTTTCATGTTGGCCCATAGGAGTCTCGACACCATGTAGTCGTAAAGGGCGGCCAGACGCTCCGCCAGTTCGCCGCCGGCCTGAACGTCCAGACTGGCTTTCAGGCCATTGGTGATGATGTCGATGGCCTTGGAGATGTTCGCGCTGCGGTCGGCGAAGCGACCTTCACCGGCGTGGACGCGGGCGACGGAAATCGCGCTTGCCGCGCCTTCGAAAAGCAGCACCACCAACCGGTGCGGGCTGGCGGCGCGGACATCGGATTCGCGCGCCAACTCGGCATAGGCGCTGGTCGGGGTTTTTTGGCGGTTACCAAACATGTATCGCTCTCGAGGTTGTTATTTGGAAGCGGTCAGTGAAGCCAGATTCTGCGTCAGGTAGGAACTCGTCGAATTCAGTTTGTTGAGCAGCACATCCAGGGCGGTGAATTGGGCGCGATAACGCGCTTCCACTTTTTCCAGACGCGATTCTAACGCTGCATACCGCTTTTCGAGATCGCGGATGTTGACATTCAAGCTCTCCTTGCTCGTCTGGATGCTGCCTGCCGTACCGGCGATTCCATCGATTTTCTTGTTGAATTCCGTACCGATTTTGGCGGCGAAATTGGCGATCGCGGCCGGATCTTTGGCGACTGCCGCCGCCAGTTTTTCCGCATCCAGCTCCAATGCGCCGTTCGTGCCCTTGATGGAGATGCCGATGCCGGAAAGCGTCAGATCGCCGTCGCGGGTGTTGAACACCAGGTCGCTCAAGGCGTTTTGCGCGTTGCGCAAAACGCTGGCGCCCTGCAAGGCGCCCGCCACTTTGGTGGCGGCATCGTAAGCGCCCAGACTCGCCATGCTGCTGGCGGCGTCGTTATAGGCTTTGACAAAGGCTTCCAGCGAGGTTTTCAGCTTGTCTTCGGTGTTGCGGGTGATGGCCAGCGTGGTGGTTTTTCCGGCGGAATCGGCGGCGAGATCCAGCGTCACGCCCGACAATGCCGAGGCGATCTTGTTGGACGAGCTGGTGATCGTCACGCCATCCAGCTCGATTTCGGCGTCTTGGGCCGCCACCGTCGCGAAATCATCGTTGAAGGTTATGCCGCCGCCGCTAGCGGTAAAGGCGTTGGCGACTCCTTCCTCGCCGTTGAGCACCAGTCTTTGTCCGGTCGATCCGTTGATGATGCTGGCGGTCACGCCGCTTTTGGCGGTGTTGCTGTTGATGGTGTTGCGCAGGTCTTCCAGGGTTTCGCCCGCGCTGGTGTTGATGCTGACATTGCGCGCGTCGCCAGCGCCAAACGAAATCTCGAATGCGCCGCCCGTCAGTATGGCTTTGCCGTTCGCGTCCACCGCCAAGGCGTTCGAGATGTCTTTTTGCCCGGCGGCCAGGCTTACCACTTTTAGCGAATAGCTTCCCGTCGCCGCGCCGGCCTCCACGCTCACCTTGCCGACCTTGTCATCCGCCAGCGTGCCGGTGTAGCTGGCGAACTTTTCCAGCGCCGATTGCAGCACGGCGGGTTTCAGGGCTTGCGCCGCCGTTTGCAGGCCGGAGAGTTTGCTTTGCAGCGTTCCCAACGCGGAAATCTTGGCATTGTAGGAAGTCACCTGGTTCGTTATCGCCGTCAGCGGACGCCGCTCAACCGCCATAAGCCCATCGAGCAGGGTGGCCATGTCGGTTCCGGATCCGATACCGATTGCGGAAAAAGTTGCCATGATGTTCTCTCCTTTGCTTCCAGTTGGGGGTAATGCTACGCCTTTTGCCGGATAAGCAGACCCTTCAGGGTATCCAGCGCCTGGGCGAGCTTCAGGGCGTCTTCGGAAGGAATCTGGCGAATCACGTCGCCGGTTTCGTTGTCCGTGACCTTGATGACCAATTCGCCGCTTTCTTCGTCGACGGAAAAAGCCAGCGAGGTATTGTAGGGTTCGACGAATTCGCGCAAATCCTTGACGCCTTCCTGCAATTTTTGCCGCGTGAGCGCGGTGGACGCTTCCTGTCGCTCGGGATCCGCTTCTTCTTCCTGCGCGACGGCTGGTTGCTGCGGCGCCGCCTGGCGCGTGGCGAAGATGTTGTCCGGCTTCGCGCGCGCCCAATCGGCGCGGGCGGTTTCTTCCCGGGCGACGACGGGCGTCGTCTCCGCCGATTGTGGACGGCGAACACCGTCGGCATTGCCGCCCGCGCCCTCGGCCAGGGTTTCACGACTGACCGGCGCGGTGGGCGCGCGGCCTTGCGGCGTGGTGTTGGCGAGTGGCGCTACGGGCGTTGCGCCACTGATGCTGGCGATATCCATGATAACTCTCCTCCCTCTGACTCATTATGACAGGACGCGGCAAGAAAAAACAGGAGACAAAACCGTTCCGGCAAAAAGGGATAAATCCCGCGCCTCGTCGTGTCTCCTGTCGCCTTGACCTCCTGTTTTCGCAACGGTTAAAACACGCCACGCCTCTCTCCCCAAGGCGGGGAGAGGCGTCGTGATCAGGCGTCATCGCAACAGCGAAAGCACCGTCTGTGGCAAGGTGTTGGCCTGCGCCAGCATGGCGGTGCCCGCTTGCTGCAATATCTGTGCCCGTGACAGCTTGGCCGTTTCCGAAGCGTAGTCCGCGTCC
>JAIRZG010000229.1 GCA_031267345.1 Zoogloeaceae bacterium | reverse complement strand
CTTCAGGTCTGTCGGTCTAGCGTGTTTTGGAAGGGGTTTCTCTCCCCTCCCAAAACGGTCGCCTGAAACCCCTGCCTTCAGGCAGGGGTCGGCTCCCACCGCCCTGAAGGGCGGGGTTTCAACCGGAGTTGGTTTTACGATGAACAAATCAAGGCGCAGACCCATCGGATGGAATCTTTCAACCGTTCGATATGCGACAATCCGGCGCGTTTCAACCGGAGGAGCAAGCGTTTCTCAAAGTCCCGGGAAATGCTTCGGATAACGCTTGACCTCTTTTTCCTGTTCAAACGACGGCATGGCGTGATGGCAGTGTAAAGAGAACAGTATCCCTTCAAGGGGAGGGAGAATTGCCCGCCGCTCAACCCGCTTCCCCCCTTTTCACTCCCTCTCCCCTCGTGGGAGAGGGTTGGGGAGAGGGGGCGGTTCTGTAGGAGTGACTTGCGGTCGCCCATTCTTCTGCCGTTCCATCCTTGCCGCTATGGAGGGACTTCAACCGCATGAGCGTTCAACTGGAGTAAATGCGACCCGGCTGCAAGCGGCCTCACGCTTCAGCCCGATTGCCCCGCTTCATTTCACGAGACAGGCCGTTTCCTTCGTTTTACGGAAAATTATGCCGCCAAGATGGCCATGAGTCCGGTTGCCGAACGGAATTCTTGCTACCGTCTCATAAATTCCCGTCGCAAGAACAGCTTCATGCAAGCGCGCGCTGCCGCCGCCTGTAGACCAACCATCCTGGAGTGTAATCATGATAACGTCCGGCGCGCAATCCAGCAGGACTTGCCGGGTGTCCGGAACGGAAAAATCCAGTAAAATGGTGATTGCGCCTAGGTCATCCAGCCGACGCGAAGGCGGAAGATGACCCGTCAGCGGGTATAATACATGCATGTTCCTGTTGATGCTGAGCGTACCGTTCTCCGGAATTACTTTTTTTATTTCCGCCGCCGCAAGCAGATAGTTCGATTGGTTTGCGAACTTTTCCGGCCATGCCCCGCCCGGCGTGGTCAATGTTTCGAGCGTCACTGGCCAGTAAAATTCCGACCGCATGGAGCAGGAAGAATAAAGCCAGGTTGCCGACAACACGATGCCCACCACGGCAAGAAAGTTATTCATGCTTCCGCTCAATTTTATGGCAGGCCATATCCGGATAATCTCGCGTAGGGCCAACGCGCACAATCCGGCAAGGCCGGGAAGCGCAAGCGCAAAATGATAGGCGTAACATATCTTCATCGCCGCCTCGATCAGGGCTGTGCCGATGAAAGACAGCCAGAAAACCATAGCTAACAGGAGAGACTTGTCACGGCGGAGGAAGATGGCGAACAACAGGATCACGATAGCCAATGCGCTGAACGCCAGTACGATTGAAGAGGAATAAATCGTCATCAACCCATAGGAAATAAAATGATCCAAATGCGCGCCATCTGGAACGGAGCCAAATACGGCGCCCGCCGAACGATACGCGGCGATAATTTCCGTTACGCCCCCGCGCGCCATGAGAATCCCGCCAATCAATAAAATACCCGTCGCGACACCGCCGATAAAAAACCGCAAAGCCGCTTTCTTGCCTTGGGCGATGAATACGCTGACCAGCCCCAATACCGCAAAAGGCGCGAAAGTTTCCCGGAGAACGACCGCCAACGCGGTCAAAGCGCCCGCCAACTGCCAGGCGTTGCCGGATTTTTTGCTTTGGATTGCCCCCGTTCCGACATACAACGCTAGAAACAGGGGCGCAAAAGCCGCCGTGATGCTGTTCCTGAAGCCGCTATCGATAAACACAGCCTGATTCAGAGTAAAGGTAAAAAGGAAGGTAATCAGCGCCGCGCCAGTGTTGCTGTTACATGTTCTCGCCAATACCCGGTACAGCAGAAACGCCGTGATTATGGCCACGCCCAAATCGATCAGCCGCAACGAAATTATGGGGTTATAGCCAAAAGAAAATATCCATGAGCACAGCAGGGGATACAAAGAAAGTCCGCCGGAATCCGGAATGCCCTGCCCATTGGCAAGGCCATGGTAAATCTGTTGCGCGACATAGGCGTAATAGCCATCGTCCGTTGCCGGAAACAAACCCAGCAACATCAGACGAGGAAAAACCGTTCCCGCCAGAATGACGCTGATCAATAACGCCGCATCGCCAATCCGCGAAACCTTTGGCGTCTGGAATCTTTTGATGGAAAATGCTGTCATGTCTGTTCAACCTGTCGTTAAATTATTCGCGCGTGTCTTGCCTAGCGTCCTCAACTGGACGCATGATAGCGGATTTTTGAAAAGCCTCATCTTCAATTTTTATTTCATACGACATATGGTCTCCTTCGTTTTACGGAAAATTATGCCGCTTTGACCATCATAATTCCTGGTCGGAATTTTTGCTGCCATTTCATAAATTCCTGTCGCAAGAACGGCTTCGAGCAAATGCGCGTTGCCATCACGTATAAACAAATTATTCTGAGTTGCAACCATGACAATGTCCGGCGCACAATCCAGCAGGGTCTGCCGGATAGCCGGAACGGAAAAATTTAACGAAATGGCAGTCACACTCAGATCATTCAACAGGGGCGAAGGCGGAAGATGATTCGTTATCAGATATAGCGCATGCATACCACTGCTGATGCTGAGCGTACCATTTTCAGGAATTACTTTTTTTATTTCCGCAGCTGCAAGCAGAAAATTTGATCGGTTTGTAGACTTTTCCGGCCATCCTCCATTAGGGGCAACGGCTAATATTTTGAGCGTCTCCGACCAAAAAAATTCTGACAATATGGAGCAGACAGAATAAAACCAGATCGCCGACAATACGATACCCATCACGGCGAGCATGTTATTTATTTTTCCGCTCAATTTTATGGCAGGCCATATTCGGATGATCTCGCGTAAAGCCAATGCGCATAACCCGGCAAAACCAGGAAGCGCGATTGCAAAATGATAAGGATAACATAGTTTCGTAGCCGCCTCGATCAGGGCTACACCAATGAAGGACAGCCAGAAAATCATAGCCAACAGGAGATATCTGTCGCGACGGACAAAGATGGCAACCAGCACTACCACAATAGCCAATGCGCTGAATGTCAGTACAATTGAAGAAGAATAGATTGTGACCAATCCATAGGAAATAAAATTTTCCCGACGTATGTCATCAGTAACAGAACCAAATAAAATGCCTGCCGAATGATATGCTGCAATCAGTTCCACTACCCCTCCGCGCGCAATGAGAATTCCACCAATCAATAAAATGCCTGTCACTACGCCGCCAATAAAAAACTGCAAAGCCGATTTTTTGCCTTGGGCAATGAATACGCTGACTAGACCCAGCACAGCAAAAGGCGCGAAGGTTTCCCGGAGAACGACCGCCGATGCAGTCAAAGCACCCGCTATCCACCAAGCGTTGCTGGATTTTTTACTTTGGATTGCCCCCATTCCGACATACAGCGCCAAAAACAGAGGCGCGAAAGCCGCCGTAATGCTGTTTTTGAACCCGCTGTCGATAAAATTAAACCGGTTCAGGGTAAAGATAAAAATAAATGTGATGAGCGCCGCGCCGGTATTGTTGTTACATGTTCTTGCCAATATCTTGTACAACAGAAATGCCATGATTATGGACACACCCAGATCAATCAGCCGCAATGAAATCATAGGGTTATAACCAAAAGAGAATACCCATGAACACAACATGGGGTAAAGAGAAAGTCCGCCGGAATCTGGAATGCCCTGCCCATTGACAAGGCCATGGTAAATCTGTTGCGCGACATAGGCGTAATAGCCATCGTCCGTTGTCGGAAACAAACCCAGGAACATCAGGCGAGGAAAAACCGTTCCTGCCAGAATGACGCTGATCAATAACACGGTATCGCCAATTTTCGCAAGTTTTGGCGCCTGGAATCTTTTGATGGTAAATGCTGTCATGCCTGTTCAACCCGTAGTTAAATCATTCGCGTCACGCTTTATTTCACGAGACAGGTCGTTTCCTTCGTCTTGCGGAAAATTATGCCGCCAAGAAAACCATAAGGCCGTTCGCTGACCGGAAATTTCACTACTGTTTCATAAATTCCCGTCGCCAGCACTGCTTCGCGCAAACGTGGGCTGCCGCCGCCTGTAAACCAATCGTTATGGGTAGCGACCATGATGACGTCCGGCGCGCAATCCAGCAGGGCTTGCCGGATGTCCGGAACGGAAAAATTCAATATAATGGCGGTCGCGCTCAAATCACTCAACCGGGGCGAGGGCGGAGAATGCCCCGTCAGCAAGTACAACACATGCATGGCCCTGCTGATGCTGAGCGTACCCTTTTCAGGCATCACTTTTTTTATTTCCGCCGCCGCGAGCAAGTAATGCGATCGTTCCGTGAACTTTTCCGGCCATGTCCCGCCCGGCGCGGTCAATGTTTCGAGCGTCACCGGCCAGCAAATTCCCGACCATATGGAACAGGAAGCATAAAACCCGCCCGCCGACAATACAATACCCGCCACGGCAAGAAAGTTATTCATGCTTTTGCTCAATTTTATGGCAGGCCATACCCGGATGATCTCGCGCAAGGCCAACGCGCATAATCCGGCAAAGCCGGGAAGCGCAATCGCAAAGTGATAGGCATAGCATATTTTCGTCGCCGCCTCGATCAGGGCTACGCCAATGAAGGACAACCAGAAAACCGCAGCCAGCAGGAGAGACTTGTCACGGCGGAGGAAGATGGCGAACAACAGGATCACGATAGCCAATACGCTGAACGTCAGCGCGATGGAGGAGGAACGAATCGCCATCCACCCATAGGAAATAAAATGATCCAGGCGCAAGTCATTCGGAACGGCGCCAAATACGGCGCCCGCCGAATGATATGCTGCAATCAGCTCCACTACCCCTCCACGCGCCATGAGAATTCCGCCAATCCATAAAATACCCGTCGCGACACCGCCGATAAAAAACCGCAAAGCCGCTTTCTTGCCTTGGGCGATGAATACGCTGACCAACCCCAATACCGCAAAAGGCGCGAAAGTTTCCCGGAGAACGACCGCCAACGCGGTCAAAGCCCCCGCCAGCTGCCAGGCGTTGCCGGATTTTTTGCTTTGGATTGCCCCCATTCCGACATACAGCGCCAGAAACAGGGGCGCAAAAGCCGCTGTAATGCTGTTCTTGAAGCCACTGTCGATAAAAAGAGCCTGATTCAGGGTAAAGGTAAAAATGAAGGTAATCAGCGCCACGCCGGTATTGCTGTTACATGTCTTTGCCAATATCCTGTACAACAGAAACGCCGTGATTATGGCCACGCCAAGATCGATCAGCCGCAACGAAATTATGGGGTTATAGCCAAAAGAAAACACCCACGAACACAGCAGGGGATACAAGGAAAGTCCGCCGGAATCCGGAATGCCCTGCCCATTGGCAAGACTATGGTAAATCTGCTGTGCAATATAAGCGTAATAGCCATCGTCCATTGCCGGAAACAAACCCAGGAACATCAGACGAGGAAAAACTGTTCCCGCCAGAATGACGCTGATCAATAGCGCGGCATCGCCAATCTGCGCAAGTTTTGGCGTCTGGAATCCCCTGATGGAAAATGTTGTCATGCCTGTTCAACCTGTCGTTAAATTATTCACGCCTGTCTTGCCTGACGTCCTCAACTGGACGCATGATAGCGGATTTTAAAACAAATCGTATCCAGTTCGCAAATACGTAACCATACCAGATTATGGTGTTGCTGCAAGCAGACACGCGTTAGGAGGATTACGCCGCGCCAATTCACCTTGCGTTACAGAGATCGGAAATCCAGAATCCGATCTGCCTGCAAAGGCGCAACGGCGCGACGGGGATACGCTTCAATCCTGGATGTCGCCCGTGCTACAGACACGCATTGCCGCCCGCGAGGGCGCGCAAGGGCTATACTTGCAGCCTTGGTGATTTGCGGGTTCTTCGATCTATGGAATTTTTGGGTACGCTTGCCGACATCGCGCTGCATCTGGACAAGTATCTGGCGCTGTTGACGGCGCAGCACGGGGCGTGGATTTACGCCATTTTGTTTGTCATCATCTTCGCGGAGACGGGGTTGGTGGTGACGCCGTTTCTGCCGGGGGATTCCCTGCTCTTTGTCGCCGGAGCGATTGCCGCGCTGGGGGAGATGCAGCTTGGCTGGTTGCTGGGGCTGTTGTCCGCCGCCGCCGTGTTGGGCAACATGACGAATTATCAGATAGGCCGTTATCTGGGGCCGGGGGTGTTCAAGCGGGAGAGCGCCCGTTTTCTGAACCCGGCGGCATTGTTGAAGACGCAGGCGTTTTATGCGCGGCATGGCGGCAAGGCGCTGTTCATTTCCCGCTTTCTGCCGCTGTTTCGCACCTTTGTGCCGTTTGTCGCCGGGGTGGGCGCCATGCACTACGGGCGTTTTTTCTTTTTCAATTTTTTTGGCGCGCTCGCTTGGGTGTTCGCGCTCTGTCTGACCGGGTATTGGTTCGGCAATCTGGCGTGGGTGCGGGAAAATCTTTCCGCGCTGATTCTGGGCATCATCGTTCTTTCCCTGTTGCCCGCGCTGTTTGCCTGGATGACGCGCCTGCGGCGACGGAGAAAAACATGCGCCTGACCCGGCGACGCCTCATTGCCGCCGCCTTCCTGCTTTTGCCTGCCGCCTGCGCTACCCGGCGCGGGGCGGACGGGCAGGAAGAAACGGTTTTCAACCCGAAATACCTGGTCAAATCCGACATCGACCGGGTGATCGACTTGAGCCGCGATCTGGTCATGGCGGCGCTCAACCGCATTGCTGACAAGCTCTATCGACGCAATCCGCGCGAGTGGAAAAAGACGCGCCATGACGGGCGCGAGGCGGCGCTGGGAGAACTTTTGCGTTACCGCGAAGTCGCGCCCGAAACGCTTGCCGGACAAACGGAAGGCGCGGCGGCCTTGCAGGCGTTCAATCCCGATTATGCGGGCGACCGCGTGGCGTCGCTGATGTACGGGCTGCTCACCATGACGGACGCCGCCTATGAACACAAGGACGAGTTTTTCCTGCCCGATTCGCTGGACGCGCAGAAGTTCTACAACTGCGCGCGCAATATGGAGATCGCCGTCTGGAAGCTCGCCGCCACGCAGGATGCGGCGGGCGCGCCGCTCATTTATTCCAACGAAATGGAAGGTGCACGGCAGAATCTTTCTTTCGAGCGGGAATTCGGCGGCGTCATCGCGCTGCTGGATTACGTCGCCAACATCCTGGCGGACAGGAACGGACGCGCCCTTACCCGCATCACCCACTCGCTCGCCACCTCGATTTTTCTGCCGGTAGGCATGTTGAAATGAAACGCGTCGTCCTCCTGATTTCCGGGCGCGGCAGCAATATGGAACGCCTTATCCGCGCCGGACAACACGGCGAACTCGCCGACGCGCACATTGTCGCCGTGCTCGCCAACCGCCCCGACGCGCCGGGGCTTGCCCGCGCCGCCGCCGCCAACATCTCCACGCAGGTCGTCGACCACAAAAATTATCCTGGGCGGGAAAGTTTCGACGCGGCGCTCGCCGCCGCCATCGACGCGCATCAACCGGATCTGGTGGCGCTGGCCGGGTTCATGCGGATACTTTCAGAAGGATTTACCCGCCATTACGCGGGCAGGTTGATGAATATCCATCCTTCCCTGCTGCCCGCCTTTCCCGGTCTGCGCACACACCAGCGCGCGCTGGAAGCCGGGGTGCGTCTGCATGGCTGCACGGCGCATTTCGTCACGCCCGCGCTCGATCACGGCCCCATCATCCTGCAAGCCGCCGTGCCGGTGCTCGATGGCGATGACGCGGATACGCTGGCGGCGCGGGTGCTGGCGGAAGAACACCGCATCTATCCGCTTGCCGTGCGTTGGTTCGCGGAAGGACGGCTTCGTATCGTCGGCCAGCGGGTTGAGGCGCAAGGCGAGCAACAGGAAGACACCCTGTATGCGCCCCGCTTCGCCTAGTCCGCCATGCCGTTCCTTGCGCGGTTCCTGCCCCGCCGCGAACTGAATATCGCGCTGGCGTTTTCCTGTCTGTTGCATCTGGCGCTCATTCTCCCGCCGCAATGGGACTGGCGAACCCCCGCGCCGCTGCCCAGGCCGATGCGGCTCAACGCCGCGCTCACGTCCACGCCGCCTGCGCCAGTTGCGCCGATTGCCCCGCCCGCCCCTCCCGTTGCGTCCGACCAGGCCACTGCCGCATTGCCGCCGGTCGAAGCCTTGCCCGCGCCGGAAGCGGAGGCGGAGACGCTGTTGCCGGAAGATGCCGCAAGCGCCCTTCCCCCTGTGCCCGAAGCCCAGGACGAATCGCCGCCCGCAGAAGACGGGATCGACTTTTTTCCGCCGCGCGGCGAAGTGCGCTACATCGTGTATCGCGGCACGCAAGGCTTTGAGATTGGACGCGCCGAACTCAGTTGGGAGATCGCGGATGGACGCTATCGCCTTGCTTCCTTGTTGCAAAGCACGGGGCTGGCGTCCCTTTTTTATCCGGTAAGCATAGTTTCGGAAAGCGTGGGCAGCATTGGCGCGCGCGGACTGACGCCTGAACGCTACCAGCAGACCCGCAACCGGGACACGCCGGAAAACGTGGAATTCGACCATGCGGCGCAGCGCGTTCGCATCAACCGGAATCCGCCGATCGAGATGAACGCGAACAGCCATGATTTTCTCAGCCTGCAATACCAGTTCGCCTACAACGCCCTGCCCGCCAGCATCGCCGTTGGCGTACGCGGCACACTGGAATTCTGGCTGGCGACCCACAAAAAATACGAACGCATCCAGTTTGTCATCGTCGGCGAAGAAATCCTGGAACTCCCGGCCGGACGCTTCAACACCCTGCATGTGCAAACCACCGACAAAACCAGCACCGACCTCTGGCTGGCGCTGGATTACCTGATGCTGCCCGTGCGCCTGCATTTCACCGACAAAAACGGCGACCACTACGAACAGGCCGCCCGCGAAATTCTTATCGAGACAGAAGCGGAAGACGGTTCAGAAGACCGGGAGCAGAAAACGGAAGACGGAGAATAACGCGGCGCGGCAGGCGCTTAACAGATGCCTCATTCGCACCGCGCATCCCTGTTCAAATCCTGATAGCATAATTTCCCGGTTCCGAAAACAGGCGGTCTCCGCCTCCACGCCCGCCATATTTCCTCTGCAAACCCGAATCGGGGCAACAATGCGGCAATAGGGTTGTCCACGCTCAAGGCGGGAACATGGTGATTAGGGCGTGTTCACACTATCGCAAGCACTCGACGATCAGTGCGAAATGAATAAACCCCAAAAACATTACATCCAGTTTCTCGAATCGGGAGAAAATCCGGCGAAAGCCTTTGAGCCG
>JAIRZG010000204.1 GCA_031267345.1 Zoogloeaceae bacterium | reverse complement strand
TTTCGTCTTTCATGCTATGCTGTTAAACCTTTTCGTTTAAACCCCATGTTGCCTGATTTTAACCAATGAAGCCTTTTTTCCGTTTTTTTGTTTGCGCCAGTCTTGTCGTTCTTCTGTCTCCCTATGGCTACGCGCAGGAAGAAGCGGGCGACCGTTTGTTTCTGGAAGCGCGCGAAGCCTTCCGTGTGGGGGATCGTTCCGCGCTGGAGGCGCGGATCGAGCCGCTTTCCGGGCATGTGCTCGCGCCCTGGGCAGCGTATTATCGCTTGCGTCAAGGCTTGGAGAAGCGGGATGAAGCCACGGTGCTGGCGTTCATCGAACGCGAAAGCGGCGGCTATCCGGGCGAACGGCTACGCGCCGACTGGCTTGGCGTACTGGCGAAACGGGGCGACTGGCGGCGGTTGAACGAACATTACCGCAAGTTGTCCGCGCCCGATCAGGATGCCCGCTGCCTGTTCCTTCAAGCGCGCAGGAGTCTTGATGACGTTGCCGCGCAGCGCGAAGCCGAAGCCTTGTGGGCTGCACTGCTGGATGTTCCCGAAGGCTGTCAGGATCTGTTCGCGCGTCTGGGCGCGGAAGTCAGCGATGACCTCTACTGGCAGCGGGCGCGGTTGCTGGTCGAGCAGGGCAAGATGGAGGCAACCCGTCGGCTGTTGCGGTTTTTGCCGGACGCGCAACAACCGGACAAGAAACAGTTTGAGCAAATCAGCAAACAACCCGCCCTCTGGCTGGCGCGGCTGAAGGCGGAAGATTTGAAAAAGGGACGTAGCCGCCGCGAAATCGCGGCGCTCGCCATTGCCCGTCTGGCGCAAAGCGATCCGCTTGCCGCCCGGTCACGGCTGGAAACCTGGCAAGCGACGCTGGGTGCGCAGGCTGCCGCCTGGTGCTGGGGGCAAATCGCCTTGTCTGGCGCGCGCCAGCATATGCCGGAGGCGCTGGCCTGGTTTTCCCGCAGCAGTCCGGATGTGCGTTCCAAAGATGTCGCCGAATGGTATGTCCGCGCCGCCCTGCGCGTGAAAAACTGGTACGCCGTGCTTGCCAGCGTCCGCGCCCTGCCGAAGGAATTGCAGGAACAACCGGTCTGGATTTACTGGCAGGCGCGTGCCCACAAGGAAGTCGGGCATTTCAAGCTGGCCTATGAGCAGTTGCAGCAACTGCGCGGACAGGCGAATTTTTACGGCAATCTGGCGGATGAGGAACTGGGACAGCCTATCCGTATTCCGCCGCCCGCCGAACCGCCGAGCGACGCCGAAATGAACGCCGCGCGCGCGCATCCGGGCTTGCTGCGCGCGCTGGCGCTGTTGCGTCTGGATTTGCGGATCGAGGGCGTGCGCGAATGGAACTGGAGCATCCGCGACATGAATGACCGCCAACTGCTGGCGGCGGCGCATTTCGCTTACGAGCGTCAGGTTTATGATCGCGCCATCAACGCTGCCGAGCGCACCAGCGAGCAGCATGACTATGCGCTGCGCTTTCTTGCGCCTTTCGCCAGTCAGGTGCGTCCCGCCGCGCATGAACAGGCGCTGGATGACGCCTGGGTGTATGGCCTGATGCGTCAGGAAAGCCGCTTTATCGTTCAGGCCAAATCTTCGGCGGGCGCGTCTGGCCTGATGCAGTTGATGCCCACCACCGCCAAATGGGTCGCCAAACAAATCGGCCTGAAAGATTACGATCACAAGCGGGTGAATGACACTGAAATCAATCTGCTTCTGGGAACCGCCTACATGCGGATGGTGTTGGAAAGCCTGCACCAGCATCCGGTGCTGGCCTCCGCCGCCTATAACGCCGGCCCCAGCCGCGCCCGTGCCTGGAGCGCCGCCACGCCGCTGGAAGGCGCCATCTACGCCGAAACCATCCCGTTCAACGAAACCCGCGATTACGTCAAAAAAGTCATGAGCAACGCGGTTTACTACTCCATCCTGTTCACCGGCAAACCCGCTTCCCTGCGCGAACGCCTGGGGGTCGTGCCCGCCCGTAGCGGTTGAACCGGATACGCCGCCTGAATCCGCGCAATCGAATCGCCATCCGCGTCTTCGATGAAGGCGATGATGGTGGAGGCGTCAAAGGTCAGGGGCGCGGGGGGTTGTCCCGGCCCGCAGACCCTTTGTTTACCGATTTTACCGACGCGTTGCCGACGTTGGACTGAATGCGGACAGAAAGGTTGGGCGGGGAATTGTTCCTGCGGACGCCGTAGCCCCTGATGCTGCTGCCGTATTTTCTGTTCCCGTAAAAGCCATACGGCAGGACGATGCGGCGACCGTCGTAGAGGGCGGTGCGGCGGTCCGCGTCGGCGCGCAAGACTTCGGCCTCGGCTTTGTCCCGCTGCGCGCGCGCTTCCAGAACGGCCTGTTCCGCTTTCATCTTTTGTTCGGCGATATGCGCGGCGTCACGCGCCGCGCGTTCGCGCGCCAGGTTATCCACATAGCGTTGCAGACGTTCTTCGTCCGCGCGCGCGGCGTTTGCGTCAGGGAGAGGCTCCACCGCAATTTCCGCGCGGGTGGTCGCGCCGACGGGACAAGGCTCGGTGGAAATGGTGGTTTTGCCATTTTCAACGCATTTGTAGGCTTGCGCCGCCGCCGCGCCAACATTCAGGCTCAGGGCAAGGGCAGCGAAAAACAGTATTCGGTTCATGATTTCGCATTCGGTACGTATTCAGGAAAACACAATACACCTATCGTTATAGACCAAAAAGCTGATGCAGTGTTTGTGTTACACCTTGTTGCCAGGGCGGCAGACGCAGGTCGAAGGCGCGTTGCAGGCGGGCGCAGTCCAGTCGGGAATTGGCGGGGCGGGCGGCGGAGAGCGGATAGTCGCGGGCGGGAACGGGATTGAGGCCCGCCGCCGTCAGTTTGAGCGCGCGCCCCGCTTTTTGCGCTTCGGCAAGGATAAAGGCGGCGTAAGCGCACCAACTGGTTGCGCCTGTCGCCGTCAGGTGATAGAGGCCGAAGGGGAAATTTTCCGCATTTTGCGTTTGTCGATAGCGCCGCAAAATCCGCGCCGTCGTCTCGGCGATCAGGTCGGCGGAGGTAGGCGCGCCGTATTGATCATCGACGACATTCAGGCGCTCCCGCTCCGCCGCCAGACGCAGAATGGTTTTGGCGAAGTTGTCGCCGCGTGCGCCGATCACCCAAGAGGTGCGAAAAATCAGGCATTGCGCGCCGCTGGCCTGTAACGCCCGCTCGCCCGCCAGCTTGCTCCTGCCATAAACGTTGAGGGGATTCGGGGCGTCTTCCTCTCGGTACGCGCGCTTTGCCGCGCCGTCAAATACATAGTCGGTCGAATAATGCGCCACCAGCGCTCCGATGGCGGCGGCGGCTTCGCCCAATACGCCGGGGGCGATGGCATTGACGGTTTGCGCGCTGTCCGCTTCCGCCTCGGCCTGGTCAACCGCCGTATAAGCGGCGGCATTGACGATGATGGCGGGTCGGCATTCGGCAATTCGGCGGCGCAGGGCGTTCGGGTCGGCGAGATCGAGCGACTGGCGGTCGAAAGCCAGCAGTGTCCCCAGCGGCGCGAGCGCGCGTCGCAACGCGAATCCCAATTGACCGTTACTGCCCGTGAGCAGGATGGGGCGTTCAGTCATGGGTCTTGCCATACTGCTGCGTCATCCATTCGCGGTACGCGCCGCTTTGCGCATGTTCAACCCAATCCGCATGTTCCAGATACCAGCGCACGGTTTTTTCGATGCCGCTTTGGAAGGTTTCCAGCGGCTGCCAGTCCAGTTCACGTTCGATTTTGCGCGCGTCAATCGCGTAGCGGCGGTCGTGACCGGGGCGGTCGGCGACGTGGGTGATCTGACGCGCGTAAGAGAGGCCGTCGGCGCGTGGCTTGAATGTATCCAGCAAGGCGCAGATCGCCTTGACCAGCGCGAGATTGCTCATTTCGCCGCCGCCGCCGACGTTGTAGGTTTCCCCCGGCTGTCCTGCCGCCAGAATGCGGCGAATGGCGGCGCAATGATCGCGGACATACAGCCAGTCACGCACTTGCTGACCATCGCCGTAAATCGGCAAGGGCTTGTCGGCAAGCGCGTTGAGGATGACAAGCGGAATCAACTTTTCCGGAAAATGAAACGGCCCGTAATTGTTGGAGCAATTGCTGATCGTCACCGGCAGGCCGTAAGTGTGGAACCAGGCGCGCGCCAGATGGTCGGAGGCCGCCTTGCTGGCGGAATAGGGACTGTTGGGCGCGTAGGGATGCGTTTCCGTAAATGGCGCGGCCTCCGGCGCAAGGCTGCCATAGACTTCATCCGTACTGACATGATGAAAGCGGAAAGCGGCTTTTTCCGTCTGCGGCAAGGCCGACCACCAGGCGCGCGCCGCTTCCAGCAAAGTAAACGTGCCTTCGACATTGGTGCGAATAAACTCGCCGGGGCCATGGATGGAGCGGTCGACGTGACTTTCCGCCGCAAAATGCGCCAGCGCCCTGGGTTGGTGACGGGCGAAGAGCGCGTCGACCAGCGCGCGGTCGGCAATATCGCCTTCAACAAACACATAGCGAGCGTCGTGGGCCAACGCCGCCAGATTTTCCGGATTGCCCGCATAGGTGAGTTTGTCCAGATTGACTACCGGCTCATCAGAGGTCGCCAGCCAGTCCAGAATAAAATTCGCGCCAATAAAACCTGCGCCGCCAGTGACCAGAATCATGGGGTAACGCTCCTGCAAAACAGGTTGAAAGGAATGGAGATAACCACGCGTATCATGTTGCCTGCCATTGATGCAAGCGGATATGCGGCGGTTTCAGACATGTTTTCCCTCTCTAATCGTTTGATGGCGCGCAAACAAAAACGCCACGCGCCCGGCTTCGGAAGCAAAGCGGGTTTTGCCATAAGCCTGGTCGACTGCGCCATTCAGCGCGTGATGCGCTTTTTGCAAATTGGTAGGCATGGTGAGCGGATCGTATAAATCCGCCAAGGTGGAATTCGGGTAATGGGCGCGAGTGTCCAGTACGGCTTGTGCGGCGGCTTCGATGAAGGCTTTTTGTTTTGCCGCAGGGTCAGGCCAAGGGAAATTGTTGTAGACAATATCGTTTGAATAGCGATAATCGCTTTTGATTCTTCCACAGACGGCGCGCACCCACGCCATATGCGCGATTGAAGTCAGTATGCCAAAATGATACAGTGTGGCATTGTTGAGGGTTGAATTGGCGTCTGTGGTAATGATGTCCTTGTCCATGAAGCCCAAGGGAATGTAATTTCTTTTTTCTGATGAATGCCGAGGAATAAGAATATAGGCGCTGTCAGGCTGACGTATTTCCATGAACCGCATTGCATCATCCGCAAATTTTCTCGTTGCGGATTTCGGGCTGTTACGCCGGAATCGGCGGCACTGTTCAATACGTTGCATAACCAGGGGCATGGTTCTGATTTCTGCGGGATCAGCATCTGTCAGCCACAGACAATAGCGTTCCTTGTTATGAATAAATTCGGTTGCGCCCATCAGACGGCGGATATATTTTCTGGCGTTGGGTTCGTTTTCCAAAAACTGCGCCAAATCCTTTTTTTCAATAATTAAATGTCCATTATCAACAGGAATATTGCCTTTTTGTATTTCAGGCACATTGCAAATTGGCTTATTTCTACTTTGCAACAATAAATCCGGCGCTTCCACAAGGTAGGGATTGATGCGCGTGACGGGATGCGCCAAGGGTTCGCTTTTTATGGTTTCGCATTCAAACAGGGTATGTGTCGCGCTATCGACAATGCCGAATCCAATGATCACGCAATGCACGGCGGCAACGTGGCGGCCTTCGTTGCGCCATTGAAAGGTTCGGTAGGCGAAATGAATTTTTACGCCCAAGGTTAATAAATCACGCCACAGAATACCAATCTGTTCGCCTTGCGTAATGGAATTGGTCGAAACCAACGCGGTGCGAACCACCGGATTTTTTTGCATGTATTCTGCTGATTTTTTATACCAGCAAGCGACATAATCGAGCAGTCCGGCATCTTTGACATCGGCAAATACGCGGGCAATATCGGCACGCTGTTGCACGGATTGAAATTTCACGCCGACAAAGGGTGGATTACCGACGATATAGGTCAGTTTTTCCGGCGTGACCACTTCCGCCCAATCGCGCGTAAGCGCATTGCCGTGGATAATATGCGGCGCGCGCTTGAGCGGCAGACGGGCGAAATACTGACCGAATTCCTGCGAGACAGCGAGATTCATCTGATGGTCGGTCAGCCACAGCGCAACCTGGGCAATCTGCGCCGGAAATTCCCCGATTTCCATGCCATGAAAACTATCAACATCCAGTCGTACCATCATGCTGACATTCAATGTTTTATCTGTCCTGTTTTTGTACAGGACGCGCAGCGTATCGAGTTCAAGTTTACGTAATTCCCGATAGGCAATTACCAGAAAATTACCACAACCGCAAGCCGGATCCAGCACTTCGATACGCGCTAGTTTTTCGTGAAATTGCAATAGTTTTTTAGGTTGGTTTTTAATCGCCATGAATTCGGCGCGTAACGCATCCAAAAACAAGGGGTGCAAGGCGCGCAGGATATTTTTTTCAGAAGTATAGTGCGCCCCGAGATTGCGGCGGGCGTTTTTATCCATGATGCTCTGGAAAAGGCTGCCGAAAATGGCGGGACTGATGCGGCTCCAATCCAGCGCAGCACAATCGAGTACGCTATTGAACATGGCGCTGTCAAAAGCGGCGATGGGCAGACGTTCGGCAAATAACGCGCCATTCACATAGGGAAAAGCTGCAAGGTCTTCATCGAGTTTTTTTTGCCGTTTGTCCTCCGGCATATTGAGCGTCTGAAATAATTGTTCCAGCAGACTGCCCGTGTTGGAGCCATCTTCAAGTATTCTGTTCTCCAGATAAAACCGGAATTGATCACGTTCCGGAAATATGCCCGTATCTTCGGCAAACAGACAGAACAGCAGCCGCACCAACAGGGTTTCCAGTTCATGCCCGACATAACCGGAGTCGGCAAGCTGGTCATGCAAGGCGCCCAGACGCTCTGCCGCCTGCACATTGACCGGATCGGCTTCGCCAAAATTCCGGGTTTGATAGCCCGCGACAAAGCCAAAAAGCGACGTGTTTTCGTGTAACTGCGCCAGCGTGAATTCGTGCGTCTCGTCGGTTTCCAGATCGTAGAGACGGAAACGGGCAAAGTCCGAAACCAGTACATAGCGCGGCAAATCCCGCTCCTTGAGACCGGAAAAATAATCGAACGCTTGATGCGCCGCGCGGTTCAGGTCTTTGCCTCGTGATTTATGCTCAATGAGCAAAATGCCTTTCCACAACAGATCGATAAAACCACCCTTGCCATCACTTTTGACGACAGGGTATTCAAAGCTGGCGATGCGGCGGCGGTTGATGCCGAAAATGTTGAAAAACCCGTCCCAAAAGGATTTGGCTTCTGCTTCCTCCGAAGTCTCGTCTGCCCATTCTCGGGCAAAGGCAAAGGCGCGGCTTTTGATTTCATTCCAGGATAGGGGCATCGTCGGTGGCGCGGTCGCGTAAAGGGAAGTTCAATTTGCCATGTGTCGCGTATATGGCGGGCGGGAAATAGCGGGAAACGGCAGGAATTTTGCCATAAGCGGCGCGGCGGGAGGTGTTTTTCTTCTGGACGCAGAGCAATCGCATGAACATGTTCGTCATGGGCAATCCTGCGCGGCGCTTGCTTTTCCTCTCCCCGACCATCTCCAAAGGCCGCCCCCTCTCCCCGGCCCTCTCCCCGGCCCTCTCCCACAAGGGGAGAGGGAGTGTTGTAGGGGCGACTTGAAGTCGCCCGCAGGTCTCCCCAGTTCTCTCCCACGAGGGGAGAGAGGAGCAGGGAAAAGAAAGGTTGTGTCAGAGGTCGGTTTCGGCGCGGGCGTGTTGGCGGGGCCAGTCGGCGCGTTCCTGTTGGGCGCGGGCGCTGTTATCCGTCAGGGAAAACAGCAGCGTAAGCAACAGCGCGAAGCTCATGGAAAAGAGCGTTGGCAGGGCGTAAGGAAACGGCGCGACCGCGTGACCGAAAACGTCCATCCAAACCGGCGGCGAAAAGAGCGTCAAGACCAGGGCGCTGACCAAACCGCCCGTGCCGCCGATGAACGCGCCGCGACGGGTGCAGCCCTTCCAGAACAGGGCGAGCAGCAGCGTGGGCGCATGAACGGAAGCCGCCAGCGCCAGGGCGAGCGCGACAGGAAAAAGTACGCTTTGTCCGGCGCCGACCACGCCCAGCAGCATGGCGAAGAGGAACAACAGCGCAATGCCCAGATGGGCGAATTTGAGTTCGCGCGCTTCGCCTATCTGTTCGCGTCGCAGCGCATTGGCGTAAAAATCATGCGCGACCGCCGCCGCCGCCGCGTGACCCAGACTGATCGCCACGGTCGACAAGGCAATCAGGACGATTGCCGCCGTCGCGCCCATGAGCGCGCCATCGCCCACGGATTCGGCCAGATACAACAGCGCCAGACTGCTGTTGTCGCGCAGGGCAAGGACTTCCATGACCGTAGCCTTGCCCGGCAAATGCGCTATCCCCAGTCCGATAATCAACAACAGGCCGGAAAAAACGCCTGTCCATGCGCTCGCCCAAAGTCCGCCCCGCCGCGCAACGCGGGCGCTACGGGCGCTGGCGGCGGTAAAGCGCATCAACAGATGCGGCAAGCCCAGAAGGCCGAAAACCAGCGTCAGTCCCAGCGACCAGCGCTCGGTTGGCGTTTGCAGCGCCAGAAAATCAGCGGACGCGGCGGCGACAAACGGACGCGCGTCGCCGGTCTCCGCCACCGCCGAAAAACCGAATGTCCACAAGGCCAGCGCCGCCAGCAGCGTCAGCAGGAGCAAGAGGGCAATCGTCTTGATGACGGCAAGCCAGGTGAGCGCGACCCGCCCGCAATAGAGCGCGGTCGCCATCATCAGGCTGCCGATTATCACCACCGCCAGCCAGTATTCAAGACCAAACAACGCGCCGAAAAGCTGTCCCGCGCCGATGATTTGAGCGGTCAGGTACAGTAGCGTCAGCAGCAACGTACTGACCGCCATCAACACGCGCAGCGCGCGGCCTTGCTGTTGCCAGACGAGCGCGTCGGTGAAGGTCAGCATTCCCAGATTGCACAATCGTCCGGCGAGCAACAGGGACAGCAGCGGCCAGCCCGCCAGCATTCCGGCAATCCAGAGGAACGCCGCGTCGCCCGGCGTCAGCATGAGCGCAGGCAGCCCCAGCAGGGCGGCGGCGGAAAGGTGCGCGCCGCTCAAAGAAAGCCCGTGCCAGCCGCCGTTGGGGTCGCTGATTTCGGTATGGGCATACAAAAACACATGCGCCCGCTCCGCCGCCCAACGCGCGCCGACAAGCACAATGAACGCCACCACGAAAAACGCCGCAATGACCGCCAGACCGGCGGGCTGGCGGGCGATTTCATCCCCCGCCGTCTGCGCCCGCGCGGATTCGCCGCCGAGGGCAAAGAGCAGCGCGACGCCGCCTGAAAAAACCTTAATCCGGCGCATCGCGCATCTCCCGGATCAGGGCGTCAAGTCGGACATCCAGACCTTGCTGCGCGCGGGCGGAACCAAAAACCAGCGCGATGATAAACAGCGCGAACCAGAAGGTCGCCAGCCACAACCAGCTTACGGAAAGCCCCGCCCACACCGGTCGCGCCAGCCAGTTTGCCGCGCTGATCGCCAGCAACAGATAAGCCGCAAACGTTAGCAAGGCCAGCAGGACGGATTTGCCGATCTGGACGCGCTGGGCGCGCATCAGCGCGACATGTTCGGGTCGCGCCTGCATCCGCGCGTAAAAATCGGATTTCATGGTAGTCGGGGAACGAAAAAATGTAGCGGTGGATGAGAAATATGGCGATGTTACCATTTACGATGAGTCTGACATTCAGCCCGATTTTCATGAGGATAACGAAATGAAATCCCGCGCCCTGTTGCAACGCGTCACCTGCCATGCCGCGCTTGCCGTCCTGTTGATGTTTGTCGCCTTTATCCGCGTTGGCGCCGCGCAGGACGCCGATCCCGAAATTCGGTTGCAGGAGGTAAAGGCGCTGGTCGCCCAAGGCGTAGAATTGGGTGACACCGAAGCGGCCATCGCGGTTTTCGATCAGGTTGACGAACGTTATGGAGAGGATGCCCATCCTGCTATCCAGATACAGGTCGCAAAGGCGCTCTTCCATAAAGGCATAAGCCTGGCGAGACTGAATCAACCTGAGGCGGCAGTCGCGGCCTTCGATCAAATTGAAGAACGTTATGGCAAGGATGATGCCCTTGACATCCAGGCCGTCGTTGAAGTGGCGCGTATCGGCAAAATCCAAACCATTTGGGAGCAGATGATAAATGCGCTCATCGGCGAAGCCGTCACCCTGGGGCAACAGGGCGACAACGGAGCGGCAATCGCGATCTATGACCAGATTGACGAACGTTATGGAGAGGCGGGCAGTTCCGGCGTTCGGATACAGGTTGCAAAGGCGCTCTTCAACAAAGGCGTAACCTTGAGGCAACAGGGCAAACCCGAAGCGGCAATCGCGGTCTATGACCGGATTCTCGAACGCTACGGAAAGGAAGCCAATCCCGACATCCGGCTACGGATCGCAAAGACGCTCCTCAACAAGGGCGTAGCTTTGGGGAAGCAGGGCAAGCCCGAAGCGGAAATCGCGATCTATGACCAGATTCTCGAACGCTACGAAAAGGAAGCCAATCCCGACATCCGGCTACTGACCGTAGAGGCGCTCTTCAACAAAGGCGTAGTCTTGGGGAAACAGGGCAAGCCCGAAGCGGCAATCGCGATCTATGACCAGATTGACGAACGCCACGGAAAGGAGGCCAATCCCGACATCCGGATACAGGTCGCAAGCGCGCTCTTCAACAAAGGCGGAACCTTGAGATACATGCTGGACAAGCCCGAAGCGGCAATCGTCGTCTATGACCAGCTTCTCGAACGCTACGGCAAGGATGATGTCCCCGACATTCAGGAAATCGTTGAATGGGCGCGTAGCGAAAAAGCCAAAATACATGCTTTTGAACCCTGAAAAAAACGGCGTCTTGCAGGACGCCGTTTTTGTTGATGGCGCGAAGCCAAGGCTTACATCATGTCCATGCCGCCCATACCGCCCATGCCGCCGGGCATGGCGGGCGCGGGTTTGTCTTCGACGAGTTCCGCGACCATGGCGTCGGTCGTCAGGATCAGACCGGCGACGGAAGCCGCGTTTTGCAGGGCGGAGCGCGTTACCTTGGTGGGGTCGAGCACGCCCATCGCCACGAGGTCGCCGTATTCGCCGGTAGCGGCGTTGTAGCCGAAGTTGCCCTTGCCCTTGACCACTTCATTGACCACCACGGAAGGCTCTTCGCCGGCGTTGGTGACGATTTCACGCAAGGGTTGCTCAACAGCGCGCAGGACAATCTTGATGCCCGCGTCCTGATCGTGGTTTTCGCCTTTCAGCTTGTCCGCCACGCTGGTGCGGGCGCGCAACAGCGCCACGCCGCCGCCGGGAACGATGCCTTCTTCCACCGCAGCGCGGGTGGCGTGCAGGGCGTCTTCGACACGCGCCTTCTTTTCCTTCATTTCGACTTCGGTCGCCGCGCCCACCTTGATGACGGCAACGCCGCCTGCCAGCTTGGCGACGCGTTCCTGCAGTTTTTCGCGGTCGTAATCGGAAGTGGCTTCCTCGATTTGTACGCGAATCTGCTTGACGCGGCCTTCAATTGCGGCAGTTTCGCCGGAACCATCAATAATGGTGGTGTTTTCCTTGGCGACTTCGATGCGCTTGGCTTGACCCAGGTCTTTCAGGCTGGCTTTTTCCAGCGTCAGGCCGGTTTCTTCGGAGATCACCGTGCCACCCGTGAGGATGGCGATGTCTTCGAGCATGGCCTTGCGGCGGTCGCCGAAGCCGGGCGCCTTGACGGCGACGGTCTTCAGGATGCCGCGAATGTTATTCACCACCAGCGTGGCAAGAGCTTCGCCATCCACGTCTTCCGCGATGATCAGCAGGGGCTTGCCCGCCTTGGCGACCTGTTCCAGCACCGGCAGCAGATCGCGGATGTTGGAGATTTTTTTGTCGAACAGCAGGACATAGGGCGTTTCCAGAATGGCCTGTTGCTTGTCACCATTGTTGATGAAGTAGGGCGAGAGATAGCCGCGATCAAACTGCATCCCTTCGACCACGTCCAGTTCGTTTTCCAGCGACTTGCCGTCTTCGACGGTAATCACGCCTTCCTTGCCGACCTTTTCCATCGCCCGGGCGATGATGTCGCCAATGGAGGCGTCGGCGTTGGCGGAAATGGCGCCGACCTGGGCGATTTCCTTATTGGTGGTGCAGGGCTTGGAAATCTTTTTCAGTTCCTCAATGGTGGCGATCACCGCCTTGTCGATGCCGCGCTTCAGATCCATCGGGTTCAGGCCGGCGGCCACATAGCGCAAGCCTTCACGCACGATGGATTGCGCCAGCACGGTGGCGGTGGTGGTGCCATCGCCCGCGATGTCGGAGGTCTTGGAAGCGACTTCCTTGACCAGTTGCGCGCCCATGTTGGCGAATTTGTCCTTCAATTCGATTTCCTTGGCGACAGATACGCCGTCCTTGGTTACGGTGGGCGCGCCGAAGGAACGCTCCAGCACCACGTTGCGGCCTTTCGGGCCAAGCGTCACCTTGACGGCGTCGGCCAGAATGTTGACGCCTTCGATCAGGCGGGCGCGGGCGGAATCGCCGAATTTGACTTCTTTGGATGCCATTTGAATCTCCTGTTTAAGCTTGAATGCTGTGAAAAAAGTTCGCGGGAAAATACGGGAATAGAAGCCTTACGCTTCCAGTACGCCCATGATGTCTTCTTCGCGCATGACAAGGATTTCCTCGCCATCGATCTTGACGGTTTGTCCGGCGTACTTGCCGAACAGCACCTTGTCGCCTGCCTTCACGTCCGGTGCGATGATTTTGCCCGCATCGTCGCGCTTGCCGGGACCAACCGCCAGCACTTCGCCTTGATCAGGCTTCTCACCCGCAGAATCGGGAATCACAATGCCAGAAGCGGTGGTGCGCTCGGCTTCGACACGCTTGACAATCACACGGTCGTGCAAAGGACGGATTTTCATAAAGACTCCTTGTTCATTCAAAAAAAATTGCAAACCCTGTCCAACACAAACATTGGACAGCCAAAAAAGGGAACGGTATGTTAGCACTCATCCCCAACGAGTGCTAACAATAAGGCCAATTTTTAACATTTCAAGGCCCTTGCGGGCGGCGACGCACATCTTCGGCGCGGGGATGTTTCCGGGTGAACCCTGTTTCCGCCGCGCCGTTGCGCGGAAATGGAGGTGAAAAAATCATGGACTGATCTGATCGCGGATTTCGGCGATAATGCGTTTCCGCGAGGGCGGCGATACCGCTTTTTTCTAATCCCTGAACCTTGGAGAAGCATGGAAGCGCTGTTACTGACCAGTGGCGTCGAATCTCCGGTGTCCTTGTTGCGCGCATTGGTGCGCCGTATCCGTCCGAAAAATCCGGAGGACGCAGCCTATGCCAGCGCGCGCATTGAAGCGTTGGCGGAACTGTTGATGGCGTATCCGGCCTCACGGGCGCGGGTGCGGGCGGCGTTGACCGAGTTGTTCGCCACGCGTCGCGCCGGATCGCTGTACATGAATCTGGGCATTTTGCCGAGCACCGGATTTTTTTCGGAAACCTGGCGACGCATTTCGCACGCCCTGTTGCCGGAAGTACGCGACCCCGATGAATTTCTTGGCGACGTGCTGCAAGACCTCTTCGACCACAAGACCGATGAATGCTGGGTCGACGGCGTCGATAGCGCCCTGTGGATGCGGCTCCTGGAATGTCTGCGTTTCGACGAGAACGAGACGACGGAAAACAACACGCTGCCGGGCGGCCTGCCGACCATCCTGCACAGTCTGTGGCTCCTGTCCTACCAGATGACGGCGTTGGGCTTTGATCCGGAACTGTTGCGGCTGGACGCCAATCTCGCGCGCACGGATTCGCCCTTCCTCGCGCAGAATCTGGAAACCCGCGCCTTTGTGGAATGCTGCCAGGAACGCTGGAACGATGTCGCCGCCGTCACCGACGACGAAAAACAGTTGCTGGTGCTGTTTGACCAGTGCGGCGAGGCGGTGGATCGCATCCATCGGCGTTCGGTTCACGCGGGAACCAGTCTGCAACTCACCTACAAGCTGCAACGTCTGCGCGACCACATCAGCCGGGCGGAACAGCTCGCCACCATCGCCGGGGAATTACAGCGCGAAAAAAGCGGACGCACGGCTTATCCGGCGGTCATCGCGCTGTTCAAGAATCTGGTCTTCGCTTCCTGTCGGCGCAACGATCTCACCACCTTCTGGCGGCAGAATTTGGAAATTACCGCCCGACGGGTGACGGAATACGCAGGCAAGGCGGGCGAGCACTACATCACCGAAACGCGGCGCGAGTATTTCGGCATGGCGAAGGCGGCGCTGGGCGCGGGCGGGCTGATCGCGCTGATTGCCCTGAGCAAGATTTTCCTGCACCGCTTCCATCTCGCGCCCCTGAACGAAATTTTTGCCTATGGCCTGAATTACGGTCTGGGCTTTGTGCTGGTCTATATCATGGGCTTCACCATTGCCACCAAGCAGCCCGCCATGACTGCCAACGCGCTGGCGGTTTCCATTGGCGAGGCGCGTGGCAAGGCGCGCGATCTGGAAAACCTGATTACGCTTATCGCCCGCACCACGCGCAGTCAGTTGGTCGCCATTCTGGGTAATGTCAGCATGGCGATTCCCATCGCCATTTCCGTCAGCCTCGCCTTTCTCCTGCTGGACGAACAGCCCGCCATCACCCTTCAGGAAGCGGACGATCTGTTGGCCGCGCATCATCCCTTCACCAGCGGTTCGCTACTCTTTGCGGGCGTGGCGGGCGTCTGCCTGTTTTTGTCCGGTCTGGTCGCCGGCTATTTCGATAACCTCGCCACCTATAACCGCATTCCGCAACGCATCCAGCAGCTTGGCTGGGCCAAACGTATCTTGGGCGTAAAGCGGCTGGAACGCCTTGCCAATTATGTTGGCGACCATATGGGGGCGCTTGCCGGCAACTTCCTGTTCGGCGTCATGCTGGCGACGGCCTGGGGCATTGGCGTCCTGCTGAGTCTGCCCCTTGACATTCGTCATGTCGCCTTTTCTTCCGCCTATCTGGGCTATGCGGCGGCGGCCTACGATCTTTCGCCGCCGCTGGCGGCCTTCGTCTGGGCGGCGGCGGGCGTGGCGGGCATCGGCCTGATCAACCTCGGCGTCAGTTTTTCGCTTGCCCTGTTTGTCGCCCTGCGCGCGCGCGGCGTTACTTTTTCGCAAGGCCGACAACTCATGTACGGGCTGATGCGGCGTTTCTTCACGCGCCCGGGCGATTTCTTCCTGCCGCCCGGAAAATCGGCGGAAAACCCGCCGGAGCGGGTAGAATAGCCCGCTTTTTACCAAGGCCAAATCATGAAACGTTCCCGTTTCGGCGTTCGTGATCGCTTGTCGCGGGACGCGGCTGAACTCCAGCGCCTCGCCATCGGGCTTTCCGAATCTGACTGCCGCCTGGAAGATATTTTCTGGGAATCCCGTCTCACCCATCTGGCGCAAACCCTGATTCAGAGCGACGCGGAAGACGAACTCAACGCGACGCTGGATCGGCTCTACGAATCCCATCCGCGCGCCTGCGACGAACTCGCGGGCGTGGTGGAGGCTCAGGTCGAATCCTGCACCCTTGAGACCAGCGACAAACAACGCCTTGACGCCCTGCTGTTCGCCGCGCCCGTTCTTGCCTGGTCGCGTTACGCCATCCCCGCCGCCCGCATCAGCGCATCCCATCTGGCCGCGCTCAAGGTGCAGCTGGGCGCGCACATGTTCAGCCGCGAGGCGCGCCTGGCGCTGGTGGATTACTTCTTTGGCCCCGACCAGTTGCCGCGCAGCTATTGCGGTACCCGCAGATTGCTGGAAGCCCTGTGCGAACAGGCGACGGAAGGACAGGATTTACGTCTGGACGCCCAGGATTTGCCGGAAACCACCCACTTCCTTTCCGACGCGCGTTACCTGGTCGGCGTGGTCATTGTGCCGCACGACGCGCCCATTTTTCGTTGGAATGAAGCCGACGGCAGCCGCGCCGCCGCGCTCGCCGCCTGGGAAAAACAGGGCGGCCCCAACCTTGCGCCGCTGCTCACCGGCTGCGCCTATCAGCCCTTGTCGGCGGGCGCGTACCACGCCGCCTGCCGTCATGCCGACCGCGCCGCGCGCGCCTACGCCATCAAGGCGTCCGTGGCTTTTCTACAAACCACGCTGGGATTGATGCCGGAAGAAATTCGCGCCGTCATTGCGCCTTGCTACGATCAGCGCCTGGAAGAATACCGCATCGGCTTCGCGCCGCGCGATCATGACAATCAGGCGTATCACGGCGTTGCCTGGGCGCTGCTGGGCGATGAGGACGAACACAGCGACATCCCCGCCCAGATTGACGCCGTGCTGCGTGACTGCGACATCAAGGATATTGTCAGTCTCGACCACCGTATGCCGATGGAGTTTTGCGACGACTGCGGCGCGCCGCTGTTTCCCACGGCGGACGGCGAACTCGTCCACGCCGAAATGCCGGAGCAGGCCGACGCCATGCCGACCACGCTGCATTAAGCGTTCCCTCTCCCCCTCGTGGGTGTACGCTGGCTACATCTTGAATACCCCTTCAAGGGAAAGGGTTAGGGAGAGGGGAGATTAAACCCAAGACTCCCGAAGGGCTTGTTTTCAAGGAGAAACAGACATGACCAACAAACTCAATGCAGCAAAACTGACCGCGCCATTGTTTATCCTGCTTTCCGGATTCTATGCACAATATGCAAGCGCAATAGATTTTTCGCCGTCTGCTTCCCGCGATTGCGTGTACATCAAGGCTTGTTACGAAACCGCCGACAACAACCTCAATCGGGTCTACAGACAAATTCTGGAATCCCTGTCAGGTGAAGAAAAGACGGCGCTCCGCAATAAACAACGTGCATGGCTGCAAGAAAGAGACAACCAGTGCGCGCAATACGAGGACAATGAAACAAAACTTACCGCCTGCCGCCTGGATGCTACCATCCCGCGAGTTGCCGAACTTTCGGTACTTGATTTGCAAGTCAATCAACACAAGCATCAATTCGAAGGTAAATGGGAATCCTGCTTTGAATTTGACGACAAAGAGTTGATTGAACAATATGGTCGAGAAAATTGTGTTGCTTACTATTTGATTGAAAACGACAAAAATATATGCGGCGAATGGGAAGACTGGGCAAGTGGTCGCCTTTATGGAGGCAACGTTCTTTTGCGAGCGATAGATAGCCGTTACGCTGAATTCGTGAAAATATGTAGCAATGGCGGTTATTCCGGCTATGCTAATTGCTACACCAACGGAGATAAGCCTGTAGCGTTTTCTGACTGGACTACAAGAAAAGATACAGACGATTTCCACACGCAATCCGCCGAACTCTCGAAAGGCGTGAAAAGAACACCGTTTTCCCCCAAAGAAAAAGAAACGCTCATTAAGGAAAACAAATGGCTTCAGGATTGCCTGAACTATCAAGGGCAATGAACAACCAAGCCTGGCTCACCCGCAGCCTCGCCGCTGTCTGGCATCCCTGTACGCAGATGCGGCATCACGCGGCGCCGGGCGCCGACGCGCTGCCGCTGATTCCCATCCAGCGTGGCGAAGGCGCGTGGCTGTATGATTTTGAGGGCAACCGCTATCTGGATGGCATCAGTTCGTGGTGGGTCAATCTGTTTGGTCACGCCAATCCGCGCATCAACGCCGCGATCAAGGCGCAACTGGAAACGCTGGAACACGTCATGCTGGCGGGTTTTACGCATCAACCGGCAGTCGAGCTTGCCGAGCGACTTTCCGCTCTGACCGATGGCGTGTTGGGTCATGCTTTCTTTGCTTCCGATGGCGCGTCTGCGACGGAAATCGCGCTCAAGATGAGCTTTCATTACTGGAAAAATTGCGGCAAAGCGCGAAAAAACCGCTTTCTCTGTCTGCAAGGCAGCTACCACGGTGAAACCGTGGGCGCGCTGGCCGTTACCGATATCGCCCTGTTCAAGGACGCCTACGCGCCGCTCACGCGCCCGTCCGACACCGTGCCCTGTCCGGACGCGCGGCAGGCGCAGGCGGGCGAGACCGCCGCCGATGTCGCCCGTCGCGACGCCCGACAACTCGAAGCCAAACTGGCGGCGGAGAACGAAAACATCGCCGCCTTCATCCTCGAACCCCTGGTGCAGGGCGCGGCAGGGATGGTGATGTACGACCCCGAATACCTGCGCCTTGCGCGCGCCTTTTGCGACCGCTATCAAGTGCATCTGATCTGCGACGAAATCGCCGTCGGCTGCGGGCGCACCGGCGCCTTTTTCGCGCACGAACAGGCGGGCGTCAAGCCGGATTTACTCTGTCTCTCCAAAGGCATTTCCGGTGGTTACCTGCCGCTTTCCATCGTGCTCTGCCGCGACGAAATTTTTCAAGCCTTCTACGATGCCGATGCTACGCGCGGCTTTCCGCATTCCCATTCCTACACCGGCAATCCCCTCGCCTGCCGCGCCGCGCTGGCGACGCTGGACATTTTTGTAACGGATGACGTACTTGCCAGCAACCGCGACAAAACCAAAAAACTCCACACCGCGTTGTCGCCCGTCGCCGAATACCCACAAGTCCGTAATCTGCGCCAATGCGGCATGATATTGGCGTTTGATGTCGACACTGCCGACCCCGCTTTCTCCCGCCGTTTCTACCGCGCCGCGCTGGAAAACGAGGCTCTGGTGCGTCCCCTGGGCAATACGGTCTACCTGATGCCACCCTATATTCTCAATGACGCGGAAATCGCGCATCTGGGCAAGGCCGTGCAAAAGGCGCTGACGGTGGCGCTGGAGAACGCGGCATGAGTGGTGAAAGCCGGACACTTCTACTTTATCTGGGCGGCAGTGTCGCAGCGGTCAGGGCGTAGGGCGGATTAGCGCAGCGTAATCCGCCGATCGTGAGCTTGGCCGCGAAGCGCCCCAATGGAAGCCCCCATTCATGCGCCGCTTCGCGGCGGCGAAAAGCTTCGATCGGCGGATTACGCTGCGCTAATCCGCCCTACGCGCTCCACCAGTTCCGGCGGAATTTCCGGCGATTTGCCTTCTTTTTCCTGTTCTTCCAGCCACGCCGCCAGCGAAGTTCGCCGATCCGCTTCCTTGTTGCTGATTTCCCGCAGTTCGTAGCGTTCCAGCAATTGGTGTATCTGGTCTTTGTACTCGACATCAATGCCCTTTACATCGCCCGCCATGCGGCGCAAAAATCTGAGTTGCGTTGCTACGTATTCCTTCGCCTCCTGCGCCGCCCGCGCCAGTTCCACCTGCGCCAGTTGATTGCGCTTTTCCGCCGCCGCCGTCGCAATGTCTCCGGCTTTTTCCGCCTTCAGCGCCGCCTTTGCCGCTCGCGCTTGTGCGCGGAGATATTGCCCCGGCTGCACGTCGCGCACCCGAATCCGGTTGATGCTGTTCATGGCGAATTCCCGCGCGGCGGCAAGCAAAACGCCGCGCTTGCCCAGCGCCTTCGCCAGCGCGCTGGCTTCCGTCGCCACCATCCGCCCGCGCGCCGCGTTGAACACCGCCGCGTCCGCCGCGTCCGTAATCGCCTCCGGAGACGAAAGCTCGCCGTGACGCTCCAGCATGATCTGGTCAGCGCGTTCCGTAATCGCCTGTTTGGGCGGAATGGCGGCGACCAGCGCCTGAATCATCGCGTCGCCGGAATCAAAATCGCCGAGCATCTCCGCTGCCATGTCGGGCGGAAAACCTTCCTGCGCCGTCATCTTGCGTTCCGTCAGCAGGTTCAATATCTCTTCTGGATAATACATATTCTTCAGCGCCCGCAAATCCAGCCTTGACGCCTGTACCGCGCCCGCGTTCGCCAGACGCTCGACGGGCGACAATTGTTCTTCTTCTGCCGCCGCGATGTCATAGGCGCTGGAATACTGTTCATCGCCGTTAAGCTGCGCGTAAAATTTCTCTTCCAGTTCGCGCAGGTCATATCTGCCGTCTTCGTCCAGCGTCAGGTAGCCGTACTGCGCCAGTTCCTGCCCCATCGCGTCCGGCGAAAGACCGCCTTGCCGACGCAATACCGGCTTGCCGAACACCCCGCTTTGCGGCCTTTCTTCCTTCTCCAGACCACAGAAGCGCGTGACGGCGTCCCTATCCAGCCCGCCCAGCTTGGCGATGGCGGTAAACAGGGAATCCTGCGTTTCATCCAGCGTATGCGGGTCTGATTTTCTGCGCGGAGTTTTCGGCAGCGCGTCTTCCGGCGTAATTTCCCCGGTCAGGAACGCCCAGGCGCGATATACGGGTTGGCTCATGATTTCGCGCCGCGCCTCGATTGTCGCCTCCGCGCGCAAGGCTTGCGCCAGTTTCTTCAGTCGTTTCACTTCCCGCCCGCGCGCGTTGGCGATGAAGCGCATGTCGCGCGCCGCCCTCGACCCCAGATAATCCTGCGCGTCCGCCGTCGCCTGTTCGCCCGTCGCCTGATAGTCCGCGAATTCTTCCGCCGACATGCCGGAGCGTTGCAGATTCTCGAAGAGCGGCAATAACGATCTCGCCTGTTCGGTGAGGGCAATCTGTTCGTCTGTGGCGAGCATCCGCTCAAATACTCCGCGCACGTCGTCGGAGAGTTCCACGTTCAATGCTTTTATGGATTGATAGACGCGGATCAGGAATTGCCGGAAGCGCTGGAACAAGCCCTGCATTTCCAGACTTGGCGCTTTGCCCTCATACAGATACGCCTCGAAGCCGCGCGCGAACTGCTCGTGATAAAAGCGGCGCTCCTCGAAAGGCAGCGCGCTCCACTCGTTCAAATCACGCAACCCGAACCAGTTCATCAGCGTCTGCGTATCGGCAAGCATCCGCTGTTCGGCGTCATTCAGGTTTTCCACGCCGAACGCCGCCGATTCCCGCAAGAGATCGCCGACAATCGCCGTCTGCATTTCCAGGAAGAAGTGCCCGCTCTCATGCAGGAAGGTGGAAAGGTCGGCGTCCTTCAGCAAGGCGATGGAAAGCGTCGCCGGATTGAACGCGCCACGGTTTCTGTCCTGTTGATTCTGGTAATACCTTTCCATGATTTTGATGGCTTCATCATCGAAGATGACAGCAGCTTCACCATCATCACGGCCCACATAGGCAATACCTTTAATGCCAAGCTCGTTCAGCCGCTTGCTGGCTTCTTCCTTGCCGCCGTAGGCTTTCACGAATGCCTCATATATCTCCTTTCCGCGGTCGAATTCTTCAAAACGCGCGCCATCTGGATTCCTTCCACCATGATCCCAGGCATCCCAATCCTCGTCATAGTCTTCGACATTCGACAATTCCAGTTCCTTGGCAAGGGCGACGCGCACTTTCTCCGGCTGTTCGTCGAACGTCAAATCCTCGTCGAGCAAAACATCGTCGTCCGGGATTTCTACGCGGTAAACATTCCCCTCTTCGGCTCGTTCCAAAGCATTGATGTTATCGATGAGTTCTTCGGCAAGTTCAGCGGTGAGGGTTCCATCCTCGTTCTGTTCAAACCCTTCCAGGATACGCGCGGAACCCTCTTCAAGACCATCATCGTCCACACCCACGTCACGCGCCCATTCCACTTCGACAATCGCCTGTTCCTTCCCCAGATCCTTGACAAGCTCCAATGCCGCAATGACCTTTTCGCCATCCTCCCCTGCGTCATACAAATTGTAATCGTCATTATAGCGGTCTTCTGTACGGACGCTCCAGCCTCCCCCATCTTCTTCGACAATCGCGCCACTATTGAGCCAATCCGCCTTGAACGTTGCTCTCCCTTGTGCAAGACGATTCCGGTATTGACTGTCCGCGTGATCTTTCCTGTCTTCGCTTTCTCCACGCAAAACATAGATGCCCCAGCCGTGAACCTGCGCGCCTTCTCCATCACCCATAAAATCTGTGGAAAATTCCGAAAACCGGTGCGGACTGCCGTGGTAGGCGGACTGGAACAAAACAGCTTCCTGCCCTCCGAATAACAAATGGTCATTTTCATCCACCGAAGCATTCCGCAGCTTCCACAACGCGGAATCGAACGTATCGAAGGCATAGCCATCATCCGGGGCGAGATTGATTTCGGTTTCTTTGAAGTGATAACCACGATTCACGTTGGAATGGTCTGACACGCGAACATGGATGGATATATCCCCTTTTTCTATCGTGAAATATTTTTTACCCCGTAACTCGGGATGAACCGTATATCCCTCGCGTTGCGCCAAGGCCTGAAACGCGAGAGATTTTCGGGTAATGTCGCTTGATTCTTCAATTTGATAAACACTTTTGACTGGTTTGTCATTTTCGTCATTAAACGCTTTCAGGACAAGCGCTTTTTCTTCGGCGTTGAGTGGCTCGACGTTTGGCGTATAGGGTTCTCCATCGATATAGCCCTGATTGGTGTATTCACTGGTAGGATTGTTGTATTCGCCGCCGGATTCTGCTATGCTTTCTTCCAGCGACAATGCTTGCGCGTTGTCGTTAGAGTTTTGCGCGGGGATGCTCCGCTCGTTTCGGACGTTGAGTTCGTCGCGGACTACCCTGTTCAGGATGGTCTCTGCATCGGACGCCGTTAGATACCCGCGCATACTCGCCCCGCGCATGTTCTTGCGCTGCCCTGAAATTTCCTCGATATACACAAGTACCCTGTCGCCAATACGTTTGGCGTAGGCTGCCTGCGGACGCCCTCGCCAATCCGTAATCTGCCGGACTGCATCGTAATCCGTGATGATGGCCGGAATGCTGGCGATGTCCCTTGCTGTGATGGCGGCTTGTCCGCGCGCCGCCTCCGTCTTTTCATTGCCGTGTTCCTTGCGGATATGATTGACGGCATACCTGTCCAGCGAATGCGAGTACCCGGCAAGTTCCGGCTTATCCTGCGCCAGTTTGCCTTGCAGGTCTGTCATAAACACCGCCTGACGTTCCCCCGCGTTTTCCCAGAAGGCGGCAATGCCTTCCCCATCGGAAACATGTTCCCAGCCTTTCGGCGGCTGGCTTGCCAGGGCTTGCTCCAAACTTTCCCCGCCCTGCGCCGCGTCGAACACCTTGAGCGGAAAACGTTGATACAGCGCCTCCGCCGTCGTTCCCATGCGGGAAGCGAAGGCTTGATAGGCGTTGCCGACCAGCGCGGCGTAGGCCGCATTCACCTCCGGCCGGAATCTTCCCGCCGTGTCCAGTTGCGCGCGGATCGTGTCGCGCACCGCGTTTGCCGAGGCAAGTTCCGTCGTCGCCGTCTCTGCCGAACGCGCGTTGTCTTCAATGTTCTGTTGCAGTTCCTCGCCGGAATTCGCCAGTCTTCCCCACGCGAGTGGGGGGTGTTTCTGCGCCGTTGCCGCCTGTGCTGTCGTTTGAACAGGAAAAAGAGGTCAAGCGTTGTCCGAAGCATTTCCCAAGACTTTGAGAAACGCTTGCTCCTTCGGTTGAAACGCGCCGGATTGTCGCGTATCGAACGGTTGAAAGATTCCATCCGATGGGTCTGCGCCTTGGTGACGACGTGTTTTTCCGGTACAGGGTTACG
>JAIRZG010000174.1 GCA_031267345.1 Zoogloeaceae bacterium | reverse complement strand
AATAGCGTAACGATCCATGTGTTTATCCTTTCTTTCGATCAAAAATAAAACCCCTTTCGGGGCATCTGCTAACGCCACACGCCTTGTTGTAGAAAGGCGCGAGCCGCCATTCTATACGTCCGCCGCGCGGCAGGCAAATTTGTCGGGGAATGTTATGATGCAAAGCCCTGTCCGCCATCGAAACCGGAAAACCATGACCTGCCCTTCAACACGCATCGTCTGCCTTGCCCTGTTCGCGTTCCTGCTCGGAAATTCCGCCCTCCGCGCCGAAGAACCCGACATGGAAGCCGCCGATTCTCCCGCCCCACGCGCGGAAATTCCCGCACGCTGCCAGCAGATGACGGGAACCTATGCTGCCGTTGCGCTGGTCAAGACCGAAGAAATCAAGAATATTGCCCAGAGATTTCTGCACGAAGATTACGTCATGGGCACACCTGCTTTCACCCTTACCCTCAAAGACGGCGAAATCACCTCAACCGGCGCGATCAGCAAAAATGTTTTCAGCATGAAAGAGAACCTCGAACACGCCGACGGGTACGTTGGCTTTCCCGCAGTCGGCTACCTTGGCGGCGCGCTGTCATGCGCTCTGGAATTCAGGTTCGACATGAATGCGAGCTGCGTAAAATACGTTACTTTTTCTGGTATCAGGAAGGCGGTCATTTCCCTGCCTTCTCCGTGTTGCCCATGAAAAAAATCGACTAAACCCATGCTGGACGACCGCTCCCGCGCCCTTCTGAAAACCCTGATCGAGCATTACATTGCCGAGGGCGCGCCAGTGGGTTCGCGCGCGCTTTCCAGATTTTCCGGACTGGAGCTTTCGCCCGCCACCATCCGTAATGTCATGGCGGATCTGGAAGAAGCGGGATTTGTGGCGAGTCCGCACACTTCTGCGGGCAGAGTGCCGACAACACAGGGTTTCCGACTGTTTGTCGATTCCCTCCTGACCATGCGTCCGCTGGAAGACGTGGAAATTGCGGAAATCGGCGATTCCCTGCGCCCCTGCCCGCCGCAACAACTGATGTCCAACGCCTCCAGGCTGTTGTCGCAACTGACTCATTTTGTCGGCGTCGTCACCACGCCCAAACGCGCCGCGCCGAAAATCCGCCAGATCGAATTCCTGCCGCTGTCCTCCACCCGCATCCTGCTGATCCTGATTACCGAGGAAGGCGATGTGCAAAACCGCGTCCTGTTTACCGGACAACCCTACGCCGCCGCCGAGCTTGCCGAATCCGCCCGTTATCTGAACCAGCACTTTTCCGGACTGGATCTGGAACAAATCCGCAACCGGGTGCGCACGGAACTGCGCGCGCTGCACAACGACCTGCAAACCCTGATGACCGCCGCGCTGGAAGCGGGCAGCGAGGCGCTGGCCAGCGAAGAGGCATATGTCATTTCCGGTGAAAAAAACCTGCTCGACGCCGAAGACCTTGCCACCGACACCCAACACCTGCGCGAACTGTTCGATCTCTTTGAACAACGCTCCGGCCTGATGCGTCTGCTCGAACATTCCTGCCGCGCCGAAGGGGTGCAGATTTTCATCGGCAGCGAATCGGACATTGTGCCGGGGCTGGCCTCGCTCGATGGATGCAGCGTCGTCACCGCGCCCTATGAAGTCGATGGTCGCATTGTCGGTTCGCTGGGCATCATCGGCCCCACGCGCATGGCCTATGAGCGGGTCATTCCCATTGTCGACATCACCGCCCGCCTGCTCTCCGGCGCGTTGAGCGCGCAAAACCCCGCATGAAGACCGGCGTTCTGCTCACCAACCTGGGCAGCCCGGACGCGCCCACTCCCGCCGCCGTACGCCGCTACCTGCGCGAATTCCTTGCGGATCCGCGCGTGGTGGAGCTGCCCCGCCTGCTCTGGCTGCCATTGCTGCACGGTTTGATTCTCCCTTTGCGCGCCCGTCGATCCGCCGCCAAATACGCGCTGATCTGGGGCAAAAACGACGCGCCTTTACGCGAACACACGCAACATCAGGCGCAATTGCTGCAAGCGGAACTTACCGCCCGCGCCATTGACGCGCAGGTTTTTTTCGCCATGCGCTACGGCAAACCCGCCATCGGCAAGACGCTCGACGCCATGCGGGCGGCGGGCATAACCAGGGTTCTGCTGTTGCCGCTCTACCCGCAATACGCCGCCAGCACCACCGCTTCGACGCTGGACGCCGTTTGCGCCTGGCTTGTCCGCTGTCGCAACCAGCCGGAAATCCGCAGCGTCCGCGGTTTTTCGGGGCATCCCGGCTACCTTGCCGCGCTGGAAGCAAACGTGCGTAACCACTGGCGAACCCACGGCGCGCCGGACGACAAAACCCGGCTCATCCTGAGTTTTCACGGCCTGCCGGAAAAAAGCCGTCGATTGGGCGATCCGTATTACGACGAATGCCAGCAAACCGGGCGCCTGCTCGCCCAACGTCTGCAACTGGAACGCGAACAATATTACATTTGCTTTCAATCCCGTTTTGGTCGCGCCGCCTGGCTGCAACCTTACACTGTTCCAACCCTGCAACGGCTTGCCCGATCCGGCGTCCAGCGCGTCGACCTCCTCTGCCCCGGTTTTGCGGCGGACTGCCTGGAAACGCTGGAGGAAATCGCCCTCGCCGCCAAATCCAGCTTCCGAACCGCGGGCGGCGGCGAATTCCACTACATTCCCGCGCTGAACGCGTCCCCGCTCTGGATCAAGGCGCTGGCGGACCTGCTTTTCCCGCTTTCTGATGCCCAGTGATTCCCAAAACGGGGCTTCTGGGATAGAATGTAGCCCGTAGTTTTCCAACCAAACTCACGAACGGAGCAAAACGATGAAAAAAGCATATCTCGCCACAATGATTGTCGTCGGCCTTCTGATGGCGGGTCAGGCGCAGGCGGATGAAGCGCTGGCCAAAGCCAAGAACTGCATGACCTGTCACAAAACAGACGCCAAACTGATTGGCCCCGCCTACAAGGATGTCGCCGCCAAATACAAGGCCGCCGATATTCCCACGCTGACCAAGAAAGTGCTGGAAGGCGGCTCCGGCATCTGGGGACAGGTTCCCATGGCGCCCAATAAAGCCAATGTCACCGAAGCGGAAGCCAAAAAACTGGTGACCTGGATTCTCACCCTCAAATAATTCCCTGCTTCCCGACACAAATGCCCCGCCTCCAGCGGGGCATTTTGTTTATCCTTGCGGACGGCGATGCGCGCCTGCGGCGTATTGGCGAAAGAACCCCACCTCCCCACCCTGCCCTCCCTTGAAGGGGCGGGAGAGAAAGATTGCCTTGCCCTTGAAAGGGAGGGCGCTGAAGACCGTCCCGGATTCCTGACCTCTGATTTTTGAAGCGATGCGTTAGAATCCCTTCCTTTGATTTTCAAGGATACGCCGATGTGTGGCATCGTGGCGGCAACAGCGCGGGATAACGTGGTTCCGGTGCTGATTGAGGGACTGAAGAAGCTGGAGTATCGCGGTTATGATTCTGCCGGGCTGGCGGTATTGCAGGATGGAAAGCTGGCGCGACAGCGTGCGGTAGGGCGTGTCCTCGAACTGGAAAAGAAGGCGGGGACGCTGAGCGCCCAAAGCGGCATTGCTCACACCCGCTGGGCGACGCATGGCGCGCCCGCCGAACACAACGCGCATCCGCATCTTTCCGACGGGCTGGCGGTGGTGCATAACGGCATCATCGAAAACCATGCCAAGCTGAAAGCCGAACTTGCCGCGCAAGGCTATGTTTTCACCTCCGAGACCGATACCGAAAGCATCGCTCACCTGATCAGCGCCTGTCTGAAAACCGCGCCCGATCTGGCGGAAGCCGTGCGTCTGGCCTGCCTGCGGCTGAAAGGCGCATATGCCATTGCGGTGATTTCCGAAGCCGATCCGGGTCGGGTGGTCCTGGCGCGTGAAGGCGTGCCCCTGCTTCTGGGTGTGGGCGAAAACGGCTATTACGCGGCATCCGACACCTCCGCGCTCTTACAGGTCACGCGCCAGATGATTTATCTGGAAAACGGCGATCTCGCCGATTTGCGCGCGGATCGCCTCAACATTCGCCGTCTGGATGGCGTGCGGGTCAATCGTCCGATTGTGCTTTCCCAGCTTTCCGTCGACGCGGTGGAACTGGGCGCGTATCGGCATTACATGCAGAAGGAAATTTTTGAACAGCCGGAGGCGCTGGCCAATACGCTGGAACTGGTGGGCGCGACCAGTACGCTGCAAGCCGAAATTTTCGGGACGAAAGCCCATGCCCTGTTGCCGCAGGCAGACGCGGCGTTGATTCTCGCCTGCGGCACCAGCAGCCACGCGGGAATGGTCGCCAAATACTGGCTGGAGGGCATTGCCGGCATACCGACGAATGTGGAAATCGCCAGCGAATATCGTTACCGCGATTCCGTGCCTAATCCCGGACAACTGGTGATCGCCATTTCACAATCGGGTGAGACGGCGGATACGCAGGCGGCGTTGGCGTATGCCCGCAGTCTGGGGCAACCGCTGACGCTGGCGATCTGCAACGTGCCGGAATCGTCCATCGTGCGCGAGGCGGCGTTGCGCTTTATCACCCGCGCCGGGCCGGAAATCGGCGTGGCCTCCACCAAGGCGTTTACCACCCAGCTGGCGGCGCTGTTCCTGCTGACGCTCGTTCTTGCCAAACTGCGCGGACGGCTCACAGCCAAAGAAGAAGCCGCGCATCTTGTCGCCTTGCGCCATCTGCCGGTGGCGGTGCAGAAGGTGCTGGCGCTGGAGCCGGAAATCGCCGCTTGGGCGCGGGGTTTTGCCGACAAGGAACACGCGCTGTTTCTGGGGCGCGGACGGCATTATCCGATTGCGCTGGAAGGCGCGTTGAAGCTGAAGGAAATTTCCTACATTCACGCCGAAGCCTATCCGGCGGGCGAATTGAAGCATGGCCCGCTGGCGCTGGTGGATAAAAATATGCCGGTAATCGCCGTCGCGCCCAACGACCCGCTGCTGGAAAAGCTCAAATCCAATTTGCAGGAAGTCAAGGCGCGCGGCGGCGAACTGTACGTTTTTGCCGATCAGGGCAGCCGGATTGGCGAAGACGCGGAAGAAGACGGCATTCATGTCCTTTGCCTGCCCGAACACTACGGCCCGCTCTCGCCCATTCTGCACGTCATCCCCTTGCAGCTTCTCGCCTACCACGCGGCGCTGATCAAGGGCACGGACGTGGATAAACCGCGCAATCTGGCAAAGTCGGTGACGGTGGAATAGTCATTCGGCGCAAGGACGACAATCTGTCGAAAACCCTTTAACAATACCCGCCAAAGGAAATCATCTTGAGCCACAAAACCTTGCCCCCCCCGCCTGCGGGTTCCTGTTTGCTGATGTCTGGTAATGAAGCGGTTGCCCGCGCGGTGTGGGAGTCCGGCGTGCGCGTCGCCGCCGCGTATCCCGGCACGCCGGCGACGGAAATCATCGAGAACGTCGCCCTCTACCCCGACATTTACACGGAATGGTCGGTGAATGAAAAAGTCTCGCTCGAAGTCGCCATTGGCGCGTCCCTGGCGGGCGGGCGCAGTTTTTGCGCCATGAAACACGTGGGGTTGAATGTCGCCTCCGACGCGCTGATGACGCAAACCCTGGCGGGCGTGGTCGGCGGACTGGTCATCGCGGTGGCGGACGACGTGGGCTTTTCCTCCTCGCAAAACGAGCAGGATTCCCGCTTCTGGGGACGCTTCGCGCATCTGCCCATCCTCGAACCCGCCGATTCGCAGGAAGCCCGCGCCATGACGCGCGCCGCCTTCGACCTGTCGGAAAAGTTCAATACGCCCGTGCTGCTGCGCCTGACCACGCGCGTCTGCCATGTTAAATGCAAGGTCACGACAGGCGAACGTGAAGTTCATCGCGTCGCCGAAGGCTTCCATAAAGACCCGACGCGCTGGGTGATGGTGCCCGCCCACGCCAAACGCCGTGTCCCGCAAGTGCTGGCGCGCGACAAGGCGCTGCGCGAAGCGGCGGAGGCGAGCGCCTTCAATTTCATCGACGCCGGGAAAAACGCCAAAATCGGCTTCGTCACCTCCGGCCCCGCCTACATGCACGTGCGCGAAGCCTTCCCCGACGCGCCCGTGCTGAAACTGGGCTTTTCGCATCCCGTACCGCTGAATCTGGCGCGGCGCCTGGCGGATGAGGTGGAAACGCTGGTGGTGGTCGAGGAAACCGAGCCGCTGGTGGAAACGGAAATCCGCGCGGCGGGCATCAAGGCCGTGGGCAAGGCATACCTCCCCGCCGCAGGCGAATTGCCGCCGAACGTGCTGCGGCAAAGCCTGGCGGCGCTGTTGCCGGAAAATACGGAAAACGCCGCGCCAATCCACGCCATTCGCGCCGCCCTGCCGGTATTCCCGCGCCCGCCGACCCTGTGCGTCGCCTGTCCGCATCTGGGCGTCTATTACACGCTTTCGCAACTGAGAAACGTCAATATCGCGGGCGACATCGGCTGCTACACGCTGGGCGCGGGACAGCCCTGGAACGCGCTCGACACCACCATCTGCATGGGCGCGTCGATGGGCATGGCGCTGGGGATGGACAAGGGACGAGGCGCAGAGGATGAAAAGAAAAAAATCGTCGCCGTTATCGGCGATTCCACCTTCCTGCACATGGGAATGCAGGGCTTGCTGAACATTGCCTACAATCGCGGCAACGTGACCGTACTCTTGCTGGACAACCGCGCCGTCGGCATGACCGGCGGGCAGGACAACCCCGGCAGCGGCCGCGACATTCACGGCGACCCCGCGCCGCGCGTCGATTTCGCCCAACTGGTCGCGGCGCTGGGCATCGCGCCGGAACGCATCCATGTGGTCGATCCTTACCAGCTTCCGGTCCTGTTCAAGGCGCTGCGCGAAGAAACCAGACAACCCGGCCCCTCCGTCATCATCACCGACCGCCCCTGCGTACTGATTGGCGACTACGAAAAACAACCGGCCTACGAAGTCGACGAACCCGCCTGCACCGGCTGCGGCAACTGCGTCGAAATCGGCTGTCCGGCCATCCACGTCACCCGCCGCGAAAAAGCGATAAAACCCTCCGGCAAGGAAGTCGAACTCGCCTTCACCCGCATCGAAACCGCCGCCTGCACCGGTTGCGGTCTTTGTTTGC
>JAIRZG010000254.1 GCA_031267345.1 Zoogloeaceae bacterium | reverse complement strand
AAAAAGACAGAAAACTACATAAAACAAAAGGCTGTGAACAGTCCCCTGTGTAAGTCTTTGTGCGTAAACGAAAAAATGTCAGCGTGTACGATGGCGGCATTCATGCGATTGCCCTGGGTGATGCACAAAGGCGCAATGCCTGGCGTGCTAGAATTCCAGCGTTTGTTCATCCGCCTACGTCAAATTTCCATGTCGCAAAACGTTTTCCATGATGGCGCGCTGCCCGCGCGCTCCTCGCTTTCCTGTATCCGCGCCATTTCTCCCTATCGACCCGGCAAACCGATCACCGAACTGGCGCGTGAGCTGGGACTGGCGGTCGAATCCATCGTCAAGCTGGCTTCCAACGAAAATCCTTTGGGCATGAGTCCCAAGGCGAAAGCGGCGATACAGGCGGCGCTGGCGGGCGGCGGGCGTTATCCCGACCCCTTCGCGCTGACGGCGGCGCTGGCGGCGCGGCATGACGTGGCGGCGAACCAGATCGCGCTCGGCAACGGCTCCAACGACGTGCTCGATCTCGTCGCGCGCGTGTTTCTCTCCAGCGGGCGTTCCGCCATCACCGCGCAATACGCCTTCGCCGTATATCCCATCGCCACCCTGTCGGCAGGCGGCGAGACGATTACCGTACCCGCGAAAAACCACGGTCACGACCTCGCCGCCATGCGCGCCGCCATTCGTCCCGATACTTATGTCATCTGGATCGCCAACCCGAATAATCCTACCGGCACGTTTCTTCCGGCGGCGGCATTGCGCGCCTTCCTCGCGGAAGTTCCCGCGCAGGTTATCGTCGTGCTGGATGAAGCCTACACGGATTATCTGGACGCCGCCGAGCGTTATGACGCCGTGCACTGGATCGCTGAATTTCCCAATCTCGTCGTCTGCCGTACTTTTTCCAAAATCTACGGCATGGCGGGGCTGCGTATCGGTTACGGCATCGCCGCCGCGCCGATAGCCGACCTGATGAACCGTGTGCGCCAGCCTTTCAATTGCAACAATCTGGCGCTCGCGGGCGCGATTGCCGCGCTGGAAGATCATGAATTCCTTGCCCGCAGCTACGCCAGCAACCGGCAAGGCATGAATGAGCTGGTGACGGGGCTTGAGCGGTTGCGTCTGGAATACATTCCGGCGCGCGGCAATTTTCTGACCTTCAAGGCCGGACAGCAGGGCGCGGCGGCGGCGGCGGTGAATCAAAGCCTCTTGCGCCAGGGCGTCATCGTGCGCCCGCTCGTCGGTTACGCCATGCCGGAATGGCTGCGCGTCACCATCGGCGCGCCCGCCGAAAACGCGCGTTTTCTCACCGCCTTGCGCAACGCGCTGTCTGAAAATCCATAACAGCCGAAAATATCCCACAGCAGAGGAATCCTTGCATGACGCTTTTCCAGATTTCCGAACCGGGCGCGGCGGACGCGCCGCACCAGCGCCGATTGGCGGTGGGCATAGACCTGGGGACGACGCATACGCTGGCGGCGACGGTAAAAAGCGGCATGGCGGTGGTGTTGAACGACGCCGAAGGACGTCCGCTCTTGCCTTCCGTGGTGCGTTACCGCGCCGATGGCGCGGTGGAAACCGGTTATGCCGCCCTGCGCGGACGCATGGAAGACCCGCGCAATACCGTGATGTCCGTCAAACGCTTCATGGGACGCGGACGGCAGGACATCGCGCATGTGGAATTCATGCCTTACGATTTTGTCGACGCGCCCGGCATGGTGCGGGTAAAAACCTGCGCGGGCGAAAAAAGTCCGGTGGAAATTTCCGCCGAAATCCTCAAGGCGGCGCGCGCGCGCGCCGAGGCGCATCTGGGCGACGAACTGGTCGGCGCGGTGATTACCGTGCCCGCCTATTTTGATGACGCCCAACGTCAGGCTACCCGCGACGCCGCCCGTCTGGCGGGCATTAACGTGTTGCGCCTGCTGAACGAACCCACCGCCGCCGCCATCGCCTACGGACTGGATAACGCCAGCGAGGGCATTTACGCCATTTATGACCTGGGCGGCGGCACTTTTGACATTTCCATTCTCAAACTGGCGCATGGCGTGTTTGAGGTGCTGTCGACCGGCGGCGATTCCGCGCTGGGCGGCGATGATTTCGATCAGCGCATTTTTTGCTGGGCGCTGGAAGAAGCCCGCCTGCCGCCGCTGTCGACGGAAGACGCGCAGCGCGTCATGCTGCGCGCGCGCGAGGCCAAGGAATGTTTGAGCCATTGCGAAAAAGCGCCCATTACGGTCAAACTCATGAGCGGTCACACCCTGGATTTGACGCTGGATGTCGTCACCTTCGCCCGCATTACCCGAAATCTGGTGGACAAAACCCTGCAAGCCGTCAAACGCGCCCTGCGCGATGCGGCGTTGCGCGCGGAAGACATCAAGGGTGTGGTCATGGTCGGCGGCTCGACGCGGATGCCGCAGGTGCAGCGCGCCGTGGCGAATTTTTTCGGGCGCGAACCGCTGAACAACCTGGATCCGGACAAGGTGGTGGCGCTGGGCGCGGCGATTCAGGCCAATCTTCTGGTCGGCAACAAAAGCGGGCGCGACGACTGGTTGCTGCTGGACGTAATCCCGCTGTCGCTGGGCCTGGAGACGATGGGCGGGTTGGTGGAAAAAATCATCCCGAGGAACGCCACCATTCCGGTCGCGCGCGCGCAGGAATTCACCACTTTCCGCGATGGTCAAAGCGCGATGGTCATCCATGTGTTGCAAGGCGAGCGGGAACTGGTGGCGGATTGTCGCAGTCTGGCGCGTTTCGAGTTGAAGGGCATTCCGCCGATGGTGGCGGGCGCGGCGCGGATTCGCGTCACATTTCAGGTGGATGCCGATGGCCTGTTGTCGGTGTCGGCGGTGGAACAGGCTACCGGCGTGGAAGCGGGCATCGACATCAAGCCGTCCTATGGACTTTCCGACGATGAAATTGTCGCCATGCTGAAGGATTCCCAGACCCATGCGCGCGATGATGCCCAGCGCCGCGCCCTGAAGGAAGATCAGGTTGAGGCGCAACGCCTGATCGAAGCGACGCAGGCCGCCCTGAAGGAAGACGCGCATCTGCTGAATCCGGAAGAACTCGCCGCCATTGAAGCGGCGATTGCCCACCTGCAACCCCGAATCCTGGGCGACAATCGGCGGCAGATTACGCTGGGCATGGATGAACTGGCCTTTGTTACCCAGGAATTCGCCCATCGGCGCATGGACAAAAACGTCCGGCGCGCGCTGGCGGGACGTTCGCTGGCGGAACTGGAACAAAAGGAGTCCACTTGAGATGACGCGAATCACGGTGCTGCCGCACGTGGAAATTTGTCCGCAAGGCGCGGTAATTGAGGCTGAAAAGGGACAATCTCTCTGCGAAGCCCTGCTGGCGCACGATATCGGGATTGAACACGCCTGCGCCCAGTCCTGCGCCTGCACCACCTGTCATGTCCTCGTGCGCGCCGGGTTTGACGCGCTGGCAGCCGCTGATGATCTGGAAGAAGATATGCTGGACAAAGCCTGGGGGTTGGAAGCCTGTTCGCGTCTGGCCTGTCAGGTTGTTGTTGCCGATGCGCCGCTGACCGTGGAAATTCCCCGCTACAGCATCAATCTGGCGCGTGAAAACTGAAAAAGGAGCGTTACATGACACAATGGAGCGACATCCACGCCATCGCCCGCGCGCTGGTCGACGCCCACCCGCAGCAAGATCCGGCGCGGCTCAACTTTGTCGATCTGCGGAACTGGATACTGTCCCTGCCCGATTTCAACGACGACCCGGCGCGTTGCGGCGAGAAGATTCTGGAGGCTATCCAGCAGGCGTGGATGGAGGAGCGCTGAAGCCGCAGCGGGGTTTGCAGGATGGAGTACGCGACGCAAATCCACTTTGCGGATGCCGGTTTGACTGCTTGCCCCCTGGAAATAGCGCGTTTGTCTTGGCGTGATCCTTCAATTTGCTTGACGCCCCACTGTCTTCCTCCTATAATCGCGCTTCTCTGACGCGGGGTGGAGCAGTCTGGCAGCTCGTCGGGCTCATAACCCGAAGGTCGCAGGTTCAAATCCTGCCCCCGCAACCAACAACACAAACAACCCGATCTGCCTGTAAGCGGTCGGGTTTTTTGTTGTCCGTGTCGTGGTCAGCGCGATGCGGGCGTCTCCATTCGGCGCAAGCCTTCCAGCGCCAAATCCGGAATGTGGCGAACGGGCAGCGCGGCAAGTAGCGGCAGAAGCAGCGGCGCCGCGCCGCCGGAGAGGAGGCAGCAAGCGGCGTCCGGCAGACGATGCAAGGCGCGTTCAATGGCGCCGATCTGGGCTTCCAGACAACCGCTGGCAATGGCGTCGGCAGTGTTGTGGGGCAAGGCAACCCACGCGCCGGAAGCCGTATCCGGCGATAGTCGCGCCGTGCCTTGCGCCAGGGATTCCTGCATCATCCGCACGCCCGGCAAAATCAGTCCGCCGATAAAATTTCCTTCCGCGTCCAGACTGTCCAGCGTGGTGGCGGTTCCCGCCATGACCACCAGGCAGGCGCGTTTTTCCAACGCGCGCGCGCCCATCAGGGCGCACCAGCGATCCGCGCCCAGCGTCTCCGGCGCGCTGTAGCCATTGACCACGCCCGCCGCCGCCGCGCTGCTGTGAATGATGCTGAAGACAAGCTGCGGATAGGCCGTCCGCAGCATACGCTTGAGCGTCGCTTCCCGTTCGCGGTCGATCACGCTGGCCAATCGCGCCAAACATGGCGGCGTCGATGTCGCGCTGGCGGCGGCGAGGGCTTGCGGCAGACTGGCGAGATCAGCCCAGGATAACGCGCCCCGACCTTGCCAGTCGCCCGTGTGGTTCAGGCTCAACCCCCATTTCAGGCAGCTGTTGCCCGCGTCCAGACAAAGCAGCATCAGGCGTCTCCGGCGCGCAGGCTCAAATCGCCCGCCCAGAACGTTTGTTCGCCCTCGTTTGTCACAAGGCATAACGCGCCGTTGTCATCAACGCCGCGACAAATACCTTCCGCCAGTACGCGCTTGTCTTCCATCAGGCGCACGAATTTTCCCTGCCAGACATGCCGCGCCTGCCAGTCGGCGCGTAACGGCGCGAAACCGCGCGCGACAAAATCCACCCAAATCGAATCCAGTTCGTGGATTATCGCCGCCAGCAACGCGGGACGCTCCGGCAGCGTTTCCAGGCAGTCGAAAAGTCCCGCCGTTGTTTGTTCCGGCAGATCGGGGGCTTCAAGATTGAGGCCGATGCCGATGATGACCGCGTCGCCCGCGCATTCAATCAATATGCCCGCGAGTTTGGCGTCTGTCCCGTTTTTCCGGCAAAGCAGGTCATTCGGCCATTTGAGACTTAGATTTTGCGCGCCCTGTTTTTCCAATGCCCGCAAAAGCGCCAGCCCCACGGCAAGGCTCAGACCGGACAGCGCAATCCCTTTGCCCCGGAACAACACGGAAAAGGTGAGGCTTTCCTTTGGCGAAGACTGCCAGACACGTCCGTGTCGCCCGCGTCCCGCTGTTTGCCGATCCGCGACCAGCGCCTTGCCGGCGGGCGCGCCCGCCTCCGCCTGTTCGCGCAACAGGGTATTGGTGGAAGCGCATTCGGCGCGCCATTCCACGCGCTCAGGGTGCAGTGGCGTCATCATGCATCCAGCGCGAGTTCCCGAATCTTGCGCGTGATGGTGTTACGGCCGATGCCGAGCGCCTGGGCAGCCTCGATGCGGCGACCGCCCGTGTGCTTCAAAGCGCGGAGGATCAGGACGCGCTCGAAAATCCGCAACAGTTTTTCGTGCAAGTCCGGCGTGACGGCGGCGAGTAGACGGTCGGCTTCTTCTGCCAGCGCGCTTTCCCAGTCGGCGGCGATTCGCGCTGCCGGAGCTTCCCGTAGTTCCGGCGGCAGGTCGTTGATTTCCACCTGCTGACCGGGCGCCATGACGGTGAGCCAATGACAAAGATTTTCCAGTTGCCGCACATTGCCGCCAAATTCCAGGCCGGACAGGTATTTCAGGGCTGCCTCCGAAAGCCGTTTGGCCTCGCTGCCCAATTCCTGCGCGCTCTTTTGCAGGAAATGCCGAACCAGCAAGGGAATATCCTCGCGTCGCTCGCGCAGGGCGGGCAGACGGATGCGGATGACATTGAGACGATGAAACAGGTCTTCGCGGAACAGCCCTTCTTTTACGCGCGCTTCCAGATTTTGATGGGTGGCGGTGATGACGCGCACATTAGCCTTGATCGGCGCGTGCCCGCCCACGCGATAAAAATGACCATCGGAAAGCACGCGCAGCAGACGGGTCTGCAATTCTGACGGCATATCGCCGATTTCATCGAGAAAGAGCGTGCCGCCATCCGCCTGTTCAAAGCGTCCGCGCCGTTGATTCTGCGCGCCGGTAAACGCGCCGCGTTCGTGACCAAAAAGTTCCGATTCAAGCAGGTCTTTGGGGATGGCGGCGGTGTTGATGGCGACAAAAGGCGCATCCTGGCGTGGGCTGTGGCGGTGCAGGGCGCGGGCGACCAGCTCCTTGCCGGAGCCGGATTCACCCGTAATCAGCACCGTGGCGTGGGATTGGGAAAGACGCCCGATGGCGCGAAATACCTCTTGCATGGCGGACGCCTGCCCCAGGATTTCCGGCGTCAGGTCTACGCTTGTCGCAACGCCGGATTGGCGCGTACTTTCGTCAATGGCGCGCCGTATCAGTTCGAGCGCCTGATCCACGTCGAAGGGCTTGGGCAGATATTCAAACGCCCCGCCCTGAAGGGCGGCGACGGCGGATTCGAGGTCGGAGTACGCCGTCATGACAATCACCGGCGTTTGCGGATGACGCGTCTTGATGTGTTTCAACAGTTCCAGACCGGAAGCGCCGGGCATACGAATGTCGGAAATCATTGCCTGCGGCTGCTCACCGCCTTCCAGCGCCGCAAAGGCTTCGTCGGCGGAAACGAAACTGGCGAAGGGGATATTTTCGCGCGTCAGGGTTTTTTCCAGCACCCAGCGACTGGAACGGTCATCATCAATAATCCAGATCGGTTTCATGGCAGGCTTTCCGAGGACGCGGGGTCAAAGGCGTTGAGGGGCAGACGAATCAGGAAAACGGTGTGCCCGGGACGGCTTTCGCATTCAATTGTACCTTGATGCTGCTGCACGAAACTCTGCGCCAGCGTCAGCCCCAGTCCCGTGCCGTCTGGACGACCGGAGACCAGCGGATAGAACATGCGCTCACGGAAATCGTCGGCAATGCCAGGGCCGTTGTCAATGATAGCGACATCAATCGCCAGACGAAAACGCCGCTTGACCAGCGTAACCTGTCTTGCCGAACGGCTGCGAAAAACGATTTCTCCCTTGCCTTCCATCGCCTGCGCGGCGTTGCGGGCGATGTTGAGAAAGACCTGGATCAGTTGTTCGCGGTCCGCCACCAGTTCCGGCAGACTGGTGTCATAGTCGCGCAAAATGGAGAGCGTCGCCGGAAATTCCAGTTTGAGCAGGCTACCCACCCGTTCCAGCACCTCATGCACACTCATCAGGCGCGGTTGCAGGGCGGCGCGATGCGGGGAAAGCAGACGCTGCATCAGGTCTTGCAGGCGGTCGGCTTCCTTGATGATGACTTGGGTATATTCCTGCAAGACCGGGTTGTTGAGTTCGCGTTCCAGCAATTGCGCCGCGCCGCGTATGCCGCCCAGCGGATTCTTGATTTCGTGCGCCAGATTGCGGATCAGTTCCCGGCTGGCCTGTTGCTGTTCAATTCGCCGTTCTTCCCGGCTGGCCTTCAATTGCTGGTCGATGGGCTGCAATTCCACCAACATGCGGACTTCCGGCGCGTCGGGCGACTGCATGGGCGTCACCGTGCAGTTCAGATGCAGCGTTTCGCCCCGATCCGGCTTGCCGCGCCGGATTTCCACATTTTGTCCGGTGTAGCTCCAGTTGTTGGCGACGGCGTTGTCCAGCGCCTGCTGAAGCGTTGCGCTGTAGCGCGCCACCGTATTTAACGGACGCTGTAACAAGGCGCGTCCCGTGGCTTCCAGCAGGTTTTCGGCGGCGCTGTTGGCGTAGCAGACCCGGTGTTCAGCATTGAGCAAAAGGATGGCGGAAGCCAGATAATCCAGACCACCCAGAGGTGGAGGAAAAGCTTTTTGTGAAGTCGTCATGCCGTGCCGCGTGAATCAGCGGAGATTGCCCAGTTCTCGGTTCAAATCCTCGATGTTGCGTTCATGTCGGGCGATGGTTTCCCGAAAAGGACGCAAGCGGGTTGCGCGCCTTTCGGCGTCTTCCATCCCCGGCGGGACTTTTTCCTGCGTCGCCAACTGGTTTTTTGCGCCCTCCAGCTTTTGCCGTTCGTCAAGAAGCTCCTGATTCAGAATAGCGCGTCGGTCATTGTTGCGCGTGTTCTGCTCGTCCGCGCTCACCGTGGGAAAGTCTGGCGGCGTTGGCCTGGAAGCCGCGCCAGGACGGCGTATACTGCTGTCAATCGGCGACGGCACGGTGGTATCGGCCTCAATCTGCATCCGCTTGCAGTTGGTCTTGTCGATCAGAACATTGGTAATGGTTACACGTTCTTCCGCATCCGTGCAGCGGTAAACCTGCCCCCAAGCAGGCATCGCCAGCAGAAGGCACGCGCACAGCGCCGCAACAGGAAAACGCATCATCATCGCAAACTCCGGACAGAAGGAGAGAGAGTATAGATCAGGTGACAGATCCGTGGGCAGGGATCCCATAAGGCGAATGGCTTATCATGGCAACCTTCATTACGCTTTCCGGAAAGGCAAATACCATGGCTGTTCTTTTGACGGGTGGTATGGGTTATATCGGCAGTCATACGGCAGTAGCCTTGCAGGCCGCCGGACATGCGGTCGTGCTCTACGACAATCTGGTCAACAGCAGCGCCGACGTCAGCGCGCGTATCGCGCGTATTCGTGGAACGCCGCCGGTGTTCATCAAGGCGGACATCCGCGATACGGCAAGCCTGCAAAGGGCGCTGAAGGCATACGGCATTCATGCCGTCGTGCATTTCGCAGGCCTGAAAGCGGTGGGCGAATCGGTCAAAAAACCCATTGAATATTACGCCAACAACGTACAGGGCACGATAAGCCTGCTGGAAGCCATGCGCGATACGGCCTGCAAAACCCTGGTATTCAGCAGCAGCGCCACCGTATATGGCGAACCGGAATACCTGCCGCTCGATGAAGATCATCCGTTGAGCGCGACCAATCCCTATGGTCGGTGCAAATTACATATCGAGCGCATGCTTGCTGACGTAAGCGCCGCCGATCCGGCGTGGAAAATCGCCTGTCTACGCTATTTCAATCCGGTTGGCGCCCATGCCAGCGGGCTGATTGGCGAAAATCCGGCGGGCATTCCCGACAATCTCATGCCCTATATCGCCCGCGTCGCCAGTGGGCAACTCGCGGAACTTCAGGTGTTTGGCGACGACTATCCGACGCCGGATGGCACGGGGGTGCGCGACTACATTCATGTCATGGATCTGGCCGAAGGTCACGCAGCGGCGCTGGATTGGCTTGCCACGCGCACCGGCTGGCATGCCGTCAATCTGGGAACGGGTCGGGGCTACAGCGTTCTGGAAATGCGGACAGCCTTTGCCGCCGCCAGTGGTCGGCCTGTACCCTACCGCATTACGCCACGTCGTCCCGGCGACGTTGCCGTCTGTTACGCCAATCCAGACAAGGCGGAACGCGAATTCCACTGGCGCGCGACGCGCAACCTCGAAGACATGTGTTCAAGCGCCTGGCGCTTTCAGCAACAGGCAACGACTGTCCCTGACTGAACGTCTCAGCCTCCGATCATTTGCGCTTTGTGCGTGGGAATGAACAGGTGAATCAGAAGCGACTTGCCCCCCTGTTCGCGATAGCGATAAATCACCTGTTTGCCCACCCATTGCGGAGACAAAAGATCGCCTGAAAAAACATGATCCGTTTCACCAAGGCGGATAGTGGCGTCCTGAGCGAATCCATAGGTTTTCTGGTTAATGACAACGTTGCTATCCCCCACCTGCTCGATTGTGCCATGCAAAATGCCGCTGTCCTTCTTGGGCGCTTCTTGCGCCTGCAAAGGCAGACTGGTCAACATGATCAGCAAGGCAGGCCACAGCACAGGCTTCAAGTATTTATTTATCATCGCTTTGTCTCCTCCGTTAGCAAATCCGGCGTCAGGATTGACGCCAAGGTTATCGACAATCTGCGGTTGTCGCCGGAAGAGGTAAATCCTCTTCCCTCTTTTTCTTTCACCGTGATTTTACCGTCATGAAATCAATAATGGTCAAAAAATATTGCAATGCAACGAAAATTATTCATGTGCCATTACCTTTCAGCCCGGATACAGTCGGTTGATTTCCTCACCCCAGAACAGGGCGATCATGCCGGCAGCAGCGAGATAGGGGCCAAAAGGAATCGGGATATGGCGACCATGACGGGCAAAAAGGATCAGGGCAATCCCCACCAGCGCGCCAACCAGCGAGGAAATCAGCACAATGACCGGCAGCATGAGCCAGCCCAGCCAGGCGCCCAGCGCGGCGAGCAGTTTGAAATCGCCATAGCCCATGCCTTCCTTGCCGGTAATCAGTTTGAACAGCCAATACACCGACCACAGCGCCAGATAACCCGCCATTGCGCCAATAACGGCCTGCGAAAGCGGCGCAAACTGACCGGAAAGATTGAACAGCAAGCCGCCCCAAAGGAGCGGCAGGGTGATGGCGTCGGGCAGGAGTTGGGTGTCGAAATCGATCATGGCCAGCGCCAGCAGTGTCCAGAGCAGCAATGCCGCCGCCACAGCCTGTACGCCGGGGCCGAAACGCCAGGCGGCAGCCAGTCCCAAAAGGGCGGCGGCCAACTCAATCAGGGGATAGCGCAGGGAAATGGGCGCGCGGCAGACGCGACATTTGCCGCGCAGACAGAGATAGCTCACGACAGGAATGTTTTCCAGCGCCGAAATTGGATGTCCACAATGCGGGCAGCGGGAACGGGGCGTGGCGAGGTTGAAAGTCTCCTTGACCGTATTCCCGCCTTCGCCCGCGTCTTCCTGCGTTTCAACGTATTGTGCGCGCCACGCGGCCTCCATCATTTTGGGAAGGCGATAGATGACGACATTCAGAAAACTGCCGACCATCAATCCCAATACGCCCAGTATTCCTCCAAAAAAATCGGCGTGCAGTAAGGAAGTCATCAACCGACCATGGCGCCCATTTTAAAGATCGGCAGGTACATGGCAACCACCAAACCACCGATGAGAACACCCAATACCACCATGATAATGGGTTCCATCAGGCTGGAGAGCGCCGCCACGGCGTCATCGACTTCCGCTTCATAAAAGTCGGCCACCTTGCCGAGCATGGTGTCCAGTGCGCCGGATTCTTCGCCAATGGCTATCATCTGGACGGCCAGGTTGGGGAAAATGCTGGTGTTTTGTATGGCGTTGGTCAGGCTTACGCCCGTACTGACATCGTTCCGGATTTCACTGGTGGCGATTTTGTAGACGTAATTGCCTGCCGCTCCGCCGACAGACTCCAGTGACTCGACCAACGGCACGCCAGCGGCGAACATGGTCGCCAGGGTGCGATGCCAGCGCGCAAGCACGGATTTGCGAACCAGCTCGCCGAAAAGCGGTAAACGCAGCAGGTAGCGATCCATAACCATCTGCATGGCGGTTGATCGCTTCCAAGTGTAGAAAAAGAACCAGAGGGCGACGACAGGAAGACCAATGACAAAGTACCATTGGGCGACGACGAAGTCCGAGATGGCGATGACGACTTGCGTCGGCATCGGCAATTCCTGATCAAAGCTTTCAAAAATGCCCTTGAAGGCCGGAATGACGAATATCATGATGACGACCGTGACGATAACCGCCACGGCAATCACCGCAATGGGATAAAACAGGGCGGCTTTGATTTTGCTCTTGATGGCGAGCATCTTTTCCTTGTAGCTTGCCAGACGCTCCAGAATGGTGTCCAGAATACCCGCCTGTTCGCCAGCGGCGACCAGATTGCAGAACAACGGATCAAAATAGAGCGGAAACTTGCCGAACGCGCCGGAGAGCGAATTGCCGACTTCCACATCCGCCTTGATGTCCAGCAGCAGCTTGCCGACCGAAGGATTGGCATGGCTACGCCCGACAATGTCAAAAGCCTGGAGCAGCGGTACGCCGGCGCGCATCATGGTGGCCAGTTGTCGGGTAAAAAGGGAAAGGTCTTTCTCGGTAATGGATTTCCCCCGTTTAAAGCGTTGCGGGGTGATTTTGGAAACCCGGATGCCTTGGCGACGCAGATTGTTTTGCACAACGGTTTCCGTCATGGCGCGCATTTCACCGCGCACCTGCTTGCCTTCCCTGTTTTTGCCTTCCCAGACAAAAATCCGATCCTTGCTTTCCGGACGTTTTGCGCCGGAACGGACGCTTGCACTCGTGGCCATATTTCCCCCTTGGTTTCTAGATATTGGTTGAACTCAAGACTTCTTCCAGCGATGTCATCCCCTGCTTGATTTTCAGGATACCGGCTTCGCGCAGGGTTTTCACGCCATCCGCCGAAGATTGTTTGGCGATTTCCATGACGGTAGCGTGACTCAGGATGAGGTGGCGAATCGCGTCCGAGATCGGCATGACCTGATAGATGCCAATCCGTCCCTTGTACCCTTTGCCTTTGCACTTCATGCAACCCTTGGGCTTGTACAGCGTCCATTTTTCCGCCAGGTCTTTTTCCGTAAACCCCGCGCTCAACAACGCGGCGCGCGGCATTTCCGCAGGCTCCTTGCAGTCAGGACACAGGCGCCGCACCAGACGCTGCGCCGAAATGAGCAGAATGCTGGAGGCAATGTTGAAGACGGGAATACCCATATCCACCAGCCGCACGATGGTTTGCGCCGCATCGTTGGTATGCAGGGAGGAAAGCACCATATGCCCGGTCTGGGCGGCGCGGACAGCAATTTCGGCGGTTTCCAGATCGCGGATTTCGCCCACCATGATGACATCCGGATCCTGGCGCAGAAAGGAACGCAAGGCGCTGGCAAAGGTCAGCCCGGTTTTTTCGTCGACATTCACCTGATTGACGCCCGGCAGATTGATTTCCGCCGGATCTTCCACGGTGGAAATATTGGTGCCAGGACTGTTGAGAATGTTGAGACAGGAATACAGCGACACCGTCTTGCCGGAACCAGTAGGACCGGTGGTCAGCACCATGCCATAGGGACGCCGGATGGCGTCCAGCAAGGTGTTTTTCTGTTCCTCGGAGTAGCCCAGAATTTCGATGCCCATGGTCGTGGTGCTGGAATCGAGAATCCGCATGACGATTTTTTCCCCGTACAGGGTGGGCAGGGTGCTAACCCGGAAGTCGATGATGCGTGTTTTGGTCACTGCCAGTTTGGTGCGCCCGTCCTGTGGCAGACGCTTTTCCGAAATATCCAGCCTGGAAATGACCTTTATGCGCGAAGCCAGTTTTTCCCGGATGGCCAGGGGCGGATTGGTGACTTCCTTTAGCGCGCCATCCACCCGAAAGCGGATGCGGTAAAACTTTTCATAAGGTTCGAAATGAATGTCGGAGGCGCCTTCGTTGATGGCGTCCAGCAATATTTTTTGCAGGAAACGGACAATGGGCGCGTCTTCGACATCGGCGTCAAGCGAAACGACATCGCTGCGTTCTTCGAGTTCTTCATTCGCCAGCGCCGAATCCAGATCGTCGCCTTCCAACCCGCCGGTATCCGAGCGGCTCAACATGCTCTTGGCGTCTTCCGAGAGCTTGTCGACCAAGCCTACCAGCTTATCGACTTCCACCACCACGGTGTCCAGCGCCATACCGCTCTGGAAGCGGATGGCGTCCAGGCCGCGTCGGTCGGCGGGGTCGGCGGTGGCGATAATCAGGCGGTTTCCGCGTTGGCACAGCGGAATGATGGCATGTTGCTGCGCCAGGGTTTTGTCGATGGACTGAGGCGCCTGCGTTTCGTCATAGGCATCGAGATCGAACAGGGGAACGCTGAAGGTGTCGGAAGCCAGTTTCGCCAATTCGGAGGCGGAAATGATCTGGGCGCTGACCAGGGTCTCCGCAAAGGAGGTCTTGCTGGCGGACGATTGCGCCAGAAGACGCGCCGCGTCGCTCTCCTTGAGCAGGTTGCTTCGCACCAGCGTCAGCGCCAGTCCGCCCAGGCTCGATGGTGCAGCAGATTCGGCCATAACAAAAGTCGTCCGTGAAAAGGGTGGTTGATGATGCAACGTCATGAAAACTTTGTAAAGCAAAAGTCGTTGTTTTACAGTATTTTCCCTATTTTTTCCCTTTTTTTGGGTACGGTATTGCACCCGTTTTTGACCTGAACGTGCGCACTGTCCATCGTTTTCCCGTCAAAGGCATCGGTACAATGCGAAGATGCGCAAAAACCGCGCTTTCTTTTTTCGGTATTTGACGTTGCCATGAAAGTTCTTGATCTCGTCGTTTTCGACTGGGACGGCACCCTGATGGATTCCGCCGCCGCCATTGTCCATGCCATTTTCGCCGCCAGCCTCGATCTGGGGCTGACGCCGCCAACGGAAGAGCGGGCGCGACATGTCATTGGCCTGGGTCTGGGCGAGGCGCTGCGCCATGTCGCGCCGGAATTGCCGCCGGAGCGTTATCCGGAAATGGCGGATCGTTACCGCCAGCATTACTTTGCCCGCCAACACGAACTGACGTTGTTCGCGGGCGTGGAAAATTTGCTTGCGCAGCTTGCCGAACGCGGATTCCAGTTGGCGGTCGCCACGGGTAAAAGCCGTCGGGGACTGGACGCGGCGCTGGATCATTTCAATCTGCGCGCCCGCTTTCAAGCCCTGCGCTGCGCCGACCAGTGTCCTTCCAAGCCGCATCCGCAAATGCTGCTGGAACTCATGGCGGAACGGGGCGTCGCGCCCGAACGCACCCTGATGATTGGCGATACCACCCACGATCTGGGGATGGCGAAGAATGCGAACGTCGCCGCCGTGGGCGTTTGTTACGGCGCGCACACGGCGTCCGTCCTGCGCGCCGCTTCACCGCTGACTTGTGTCGACAGCGTGGCGGAACTGCGCTCCTGGCTGGAAACAAATGCCCGCGCAAAATCGACAGCGGCCTGACTTGCAGGTATGCTTTACGCGCGGTTCGTATGCTGAACCGCTTTTTTCATGCCTTTTACGGAAAACAACGCGATGAATACTCCCAATACGTCCGACAGCCCCAATTCCGGCTGGGAACGCAAAACCCTGGAAAATCTGGTTTTCGCCACCCTGAAAGAACAACGCGCCAAACGGCGCTGGGGCATTTTTTTCAAGCTCGTCACGCTGCTTTATTTTCTCTTTCTGCTGGTCATGCTGGCGGGCTGGCGGGCAGACAACGAACCAGCGGGCGACACGCGACATACGGCGCTCATCAACCTGCAAGGCGTTATCGACGCGCAGGGCGAGGTGACGGCGGAACGCATCAACTCCGCCCTTAAATCCGCCTTTGAAAACCGGAACACGGCGGGCATTATCCTGCGCATCAACAGTCCCGGCGGCTCGCCAGTGCAATCGGGGATGATTTATGATGAAATCCACCGTCAGAGAGCGTTGCATCCCGATATTCCCCTGTATGCCGTGGTGGAAGACATCTGCGCTTCCGGCGCGTATTTTGTCGCGGCGGCGGCGAACGGGATTTATGTCAATCAATCCAGTCTGGTCGGCTCCATTGGCGTACTGATCGACAGTTTCGGCTTTACCGGCGCGATGGAAAAACTGGGCGTGGAGCGCCGCCTGATGACCGCCGGAGAAAGCAAGGGCTTTCTGGATCCCTTCTCGCCCATGAAGGAAGAAGACAAGGCGTATGTCGAAACCCTGCTGGCCGAAATTCACCAGCAATTCATCGGCGCCGTGCGCGCCGGACGCGGCGAACGTCTGAAAGAGACGCCGGAAATGTTTTCCGGCCTGGTCTGGAGCGGCGCGAAAAGTGTGGAACTGGGGTTGAGTGACGCGCTGGGAACGACCGACAGCGTGGCGCGTGAGGTAATCAAGGCGGAAAAAATCGTCGATTTTTCGGTCAAGGAAAACCTTGCCGAACGCTTCGCCAAACGCTTGGGCGCGGACGCCGCCACCGGCTTTGGCCAATCGCTGAAGCAACAGATGACGGAAGCGCAAAAATCGCTGAACTGATTTTGCGTCCGGAAATACCGGGCAGGGCACGGTATTTCCGGGGCAAGACAAGATCAAGGGGATGCGTCGCTTTTCCCCAATAAAAACGCCAGGCAAAGCCTGGCGTTTTTATTGGATGGCGCTGAAATTCAACGCAGGCCGCTGGCGTATTCGGCAACGGACTTGATGTCGTTGTCGGTCAGCCGTTCGGCGATGGCGCGCATCATGCCTTCCGGGTCGTTGGCGCGTTCACCGGTACGAAAGCGTTGCAACTGCAAGGCGAGATAAGACGGAAGCTGCCCGGAGAGGCGGGGATATTGGGCAGGCAAGCCCTGACCGGACGCGCCGTGGCAGCCTGAACAGGCGGGGATGGCCTTGGCGGCGTCACCCGCTCGCCAGAGCTTTTTGCCGCGCTCGATC
>JAIRZG010000250.1 GCA_031267345.1 Zoogloeaceae bacterium | reverse complement strand
GCCTGAAGGCAGGGGTTTCAGGCGACCGTTTTGGGAGGGGAGAGAAACCCCTTCCAAAACACGTTAGACCGACAGGCCTGAAGGCCTGTCGCTAATTTCTTGCTGCGCCAACCCGGATTCCGCCCTGCGCAAGTATCCCGTTCTTTCCGGCTTCGAGTAAAATCAAGCCTGTTTTGTCCTTCGGGAGTTGTGGCATGGCTATTCGTCAGGTTTATCTTCCCCTTTTTTCGGTGCGCGCCGGCATGACGCTGGCCAGGCCCGCCGTCATCTCCGAGCGGCAGGTCACGGTGTTGATGCTGCCTGCCGGGCACGAACTCACCGACAGCAATCTCGCGCAACTACGCGCGCATCACGCCCATTATCTCTGCATCGCCGAAGAAGACACGCGCGGCGACATCCTGCGCGCCCAGAACATCGCCATGCAGACCGCGCAACTGGAAAAGATTTTCTGCAACGCCGATCTGGAACACCCCGAAACCCGCGCCTTCTATGATGCCGTGCGCGCCTACCGTCTCGTCTGAAAACTTCCCGTCGAGAGAATGTCATGTCGCTCAACCTCAAACTCGCAGACCTGCCCGAAAGCATCGCCCGTCTGCCCGCTTTTCCCAAAATCATCAGCGAATTGCTCGCCGATCTCGATGATGAAAACTCCAGTATGCTCACCCTGGCCCAGCACGTCGAGCGCGATCCCGTCGTCACCGGGCGCATCCTTTCCGCCGCCAATCGCATCCTGTACTACGAAGGCTGGCCGGAAGTGCGCGACATCTACACCGCCGTGTCCCTGATCGGCTTTACGCGCATCCGGGAAATCGTGCTGGCTGCCAGCACAGTGAGTTTCGCCGGACATTGCCGTACCCGCTTTTCCTGGGAACACAGCCTCGCCGTCGGTATCGGCGCGCAGGAGCTGGCGCAACTGGTGAATGTCAATCCGCATGTCGCGCTGGTCGCCGGCTTGCTGCACGATGTGGGACAACTGTGGATGAGTTGCATTCATCCACTGGAATTCCAGCGGGCGCGGTTGCTGGTGGAAGTGCATGGCAAGGAAATCTGCGCCGCCGAAAGGGAACTGTTCGGTTTTGACCACTGCACCATCGGCGCGATGGTCGCCCACCACTGGCGTCTGCCTGCGGATGTCGTCGCCGCCATCGGACACCATCACACGCCCAGCGACAAGGCCGCCACGCAAAAACTGGTCGCCATCACCCATATGGCTGAACTCATCGCCAACGCGCTGAATCTGCCGCATCGCAACGTCAACCGCGTGACGCGTCTCTCGCCCGTCGTGCACAAAACCCTTGGCGTGGATTGGAGTCAGGATTGCTCCGCCCTTTTCGGCGCCATCGAAGCCCGTTACCAGTACGCCTCGGTTATTTTTAATTGACCTGGGCTGACAACCTGTAACACTTCCGGCGTTCGCTCTTCTGTCTTCCATCCCTTGAACCCCGTATAATCGCCGTCCTTCTCCTTACGCCAGACCGTCAATGGCCCACGACCCCCGCACCGAACTCACCGCCTTGTTGCGCCGCGCGCTTGCCAGCGTCGCGCCGGAGGCCGCCGATACGCCCATTTTGCTGGAACGTCCGCGTGACGCGGGTCACGGCGATTTTGCCAGCAATCTGGCCATGCAGCTGGCGCGCGCGCTGAAAAAAAATCCGCGCGAACTGGCGGCGCGTCTGCTGGCGGAATTGCCGGTTTCCGCGCTGGTCGCCAAAGTGGAAATCGCTGGCGCGGGCTTCATCAATTTCACGCTGGACGCCACCGCCAAGACCGACGTGGTTGCCGCCGTGCTGGCGGCAGGCGTGGATTACGGGCGTTCGACGCTGGGCGGCGGCAAAAAGACGCTGCTGGAATTCGTCTCCGCCAATCCGACCGGGCCGTTGCATGTCGGACACGGGCGCGGCGCGGCCTATGGCGCGTCTTTGGGGCGTCTGCTCGCCTTCGCCGGTTGGGACGTGACGCGGGAATACTACGTGAATGACGCCGGACGACAGATGGATATTCTCGCCGTCTCCGCCTGGCTGCGCTATCTGGAATTGTCGGGCGTCTCCGGCATCGCCTTTCCACCCAACGCCTACCAGGGCGATTACGTGCGTGTCATGGCAGGGCAATTGCGGGCGATGCGCGGCGAGCGTTACGCGCGCGCGGCGGCGGACGTGCTGGCGGGCACACCGGGTCTGCCCGATCCGGCAAGAGAGGATGCGGCGGCAAAAACGCAGCGCGAACAACATCTGGACGCGCTCATCGCCAACGGCAAAAAACTGTTGGGCGAGGACTGGAACGCCGTGCATCAGCATGTGCTCTCCGAGCAACTCGCCGACGGGCGCAATGATCTGGAAGCGTTCGGCGTACAGTTCGAGGTCTGGTTTTCCGAAAAGGGCTTGTTCGATACCGGACTGGTGGCGCGTTGCGTCGATCGGCTGGACAAGGCTGGACAACTCTATACGCAGGATGGCGCCAAGTGGTTTAAATCCACGGCCTTCGGCGACGAAAAAGACCGTGTGGCGCAGCGTGAAAACGGCATGTACACCTATTTCGCTTCCGACATCGCCTATCACCTGAACAAGTACGAGCGCGGCTTTGACCGTCTGATCAACGTCTGGGGCGCGGACCACCACGGCTATATCGCGCGGGTAAAAGGCGCGATCACGGCGCTGGGTCTGGACGCGGCAAAGCTCGATGTGGCGCTGGTGCAGTTCGCGGTGCTGTATCGGGATGGGCAGAAAGTTTCGATGGCTACCCGTTCCGGCGAATATGTCACCTTGCGCCAATTGCGGAATGATGTCGGCAACGACGCCTGCCGCTTCTTTTATGTGCTCAGGAAGGCCGATCAGCATCTGGATTTTGATCTCGAGCTTGCCAAAAGCCAGAGCAATGAAAATCCGGTGTATTACATTCAATACGCCCACGCGCGTATCGTTTCCGTGCTCGCGCAATGGGGCGGCGACGCGGCGACGCTGCGCCACGCGCCTGCGGATCAGCTCACCGCTGAGCACGAACTGGCGCTTGCCGCCCGACTCGCGGCCTTTCCGGAGATCATCGAGTCCGCCGCGCAAGACCTTGCGCCGCACCAGGTCGCCTTTTACCTGAAAGACCTGGCTGCCGAATTCCACGCCTGGTACAACGCCGAACGCATATTGGTGGAAGAGGAAGCCACAAAACGGGCGCGGCTGGCATTGGCGGCGGCAATACGGCAGGTGATCCGGAACGGTCTGGATTTATTGGGCGTATCCTGCCCGGACAGCATGTAACAAGGAGTTCTTACTCATCATGAAAACAGCACAGCATGGCGCAAGACATTCATCGCAGGGCGGCACACTGGTGGGCATGTTCGTCGGCCTGGTTCTGGGCGTGGTGATTGCCGCTACCGTGGTCTGGTACACGCAACGGATGGAAGCGCCTTTCACCAGCGCCGCGCCGCCGACGCAGAATATCCAGCCCGATCAGGGGCAACCGCCCGTCGCCTTGCCCGGCAAACCCGGCGACGCCGTCACGCCGGAAAACCGCTTCCAGTTCTACGACATCCTGCCGGGAAACACGACTGCCGTGCCGCAACCACCGTCCACCGCCAATGTCGCGGTGTCCGCGCCCGCCGTGCCCATCCCCATGCCCGTAAAACTGCATTACCTGCAAGCGGGCGCGTTCAGCAACCCGCAGGAAGCGGATAACCTCAAGGCATCGTTGGCCATGAAAGGCATGGAAGCCCATGTGCAGCAGGTCATGGTGCAGGGCAATACCTTTTTCCGTCTGCGTCTGGGGCCGTACAGCAAGATTGATGAAGCCAGCAGCACCCGCGCCAAACTGGCGCAGCAAGGCGTGGAAACCCTATTGATTAACGTGGAGGAATAAACCATGCAAACCGGACGTCGCCATTTTTTTGTCTCTTCCGCCGCGCTGGCGCTGGGCGCTGCCCTGCCGACCATCTTGTCCGCCCAGCAGCCTGCCGACGCGACCTATGAGCGTTTGCCGCGTCCGTTGCCCAAAGAGGAAGCGGGCAAGGTTGCCGTCCTGGAGTTTTTTTCCTACGGCTGCAACCACTGCAACGACTTTCATCCCATCATCAGCAGATGGGCTGCCCGCCAGCCCGCCCATGTCGTCTTCCGCCGCATCCCCGTCGCCTGGAACACGACCTGGGCCAGCCTCGCCCGCCTCTATTACGCGCTGGAAGTCAACGGCGAACTCGCCAAGCTGGATAGCAAGGTTTTTGACGCCCTGCACCAGCAAAGGCTGAAACTCTATACCGACAAGGCCATCCTCGACTGGTACGCCAAACAGGGCGGCAACAGCGAGAAGTTCAGCGAAATCATGAAATCCTTTACCGTCATGAGCAAGGTCAATCAGGGCGAAAAACTGCGCCAATCCGCCCAGGTGGAAAGCGTCCCCGCCATCGTGGTCGACGGCGCCTACCAAATGCTCGGCGCAAACTACGAAGAACTGCTGCAAAACACCGACAAACTGATTGCCCAGATCAAAGGCCAGTGATCCGCTATCCGGGATCGGCAAAATTCAGCACAGGCCGCGCCTTCGTGATGAACGTGGGTCTTCCCCCTTCCTTTTCAAGGAGCGGGTCGGGGAGGGGATGGGGTTTTCTCCCCGCTAACTTCTTTTGACGCTTGACCTCCGATGCCCCTGATTGCCTTCCTCCTCTACAAATATTTTCCCTTCGGCGGGTTGCAACGCGATTTTCTCGCCATTGCGCTGGAGTGCCAGCGGCGCGGCGCAAGGATTCGCGTTTATACCCTGAGTTGGCAAGGTGAGATTCCGGCGGGGTTCGAGGTGCGGATTGCGCCCGTCAGGGCGTTTTTCAATCACAAGCGCAATGAAAAATTCACCGCCTGGGTCGCTGCCGATCTTGAGCGCGAGCCGTACGCGCGCGTGGTCGGCTTCAACAAAATGCCGGGTCTGGACGTGTATTACGCCGCCGACCCCTGCTTTCTGGAAAAAGCCGCCACCCTGCGCCATCCTTTTTATCGCCTGACCGGGCGTTACCGCCACTTCGCCGCCTATGAGCGGGCGGTATTTGACGTAGCGGCAAACACCCGAATCCTGATGATTTCCGCCACGCAACAACCCTTCTTTATTCGCCACTACGCCACGCCGCCGGAACGCTTCTTTTTGCTGCCGCCGGGCATCGCGCCGGACAGAAGGCGTCCCGCCAACGCCGAGGCCATTCGCGCCGGATTCCGGCAGGAATTCAACCTGGATGACGATGTGCTGCTGCTCGCGCAAATCGGCTCCGGCTTCAAGACCAAGGGACTGGATCGCAGCCTGAAGGCAATGGCGGCGCTGCCCGTGGAACTACGCGCCCGTACCTGCCTCATCGCCATCGGTCAGGATGAAGCCGCGCCCTTTCTCACGCAGGCGCGGGCATTGGGCTTGGCGGAGCAGGTGCAAATCCTCAAAGGCCGTGACGACATCCCGCGTTTTTTGCTGGGCGCGGATTTGCTCATTCATCCCGCCTACAACGAAAACACCGGCACGGTGCTGCTGGAGGCGCTGGTTTCCGGTCTACCCGCGCTGGTCACGGATGTTTGCGGCTATGCCCATTACATCAGCGAGGCGGACGCGGGCAGGGTGCTGGCAAGCCCTTTTACACAGGAAGCGCTGGACGTTGCGCTGGCGGAACTGCTTGCCAACGCCGAACAACGCCGATCTTTCAGCCGCAACGCCCTGGCCTACGCCGAAAGCGCGGACATTTACGCCTTGCCCCAACGCGCGGCGGACAAAATTCTTGCCTCGCCCGGCGATGTTTTTCGCGCGTAACTTCAAGCCACAGGGCAGGGCAATCGCATGAACGCTGTTGAAATGACAAGCGATGCGTTTGCGATGCCGGGCGTCCCGTCTTCCCCCTCCTCCGTCCCCTTCGTGGGGAGGATGTCTCGAATTTACGTCAAGGTGCAGGAGAGGGGGGCGGCGGTTCCGCGCGAAATGACGCTGCCCCCTTTCTCCAACTCTCCCCAATGCGAGGAGCATTGTTCTTAATTTATTGTTACTAACCTTCTCATAAGTAAAGTCCTTAAATAATATATTGGCATTCTGGTTGCTGGAAGAAAGACTTGACCAGAGCGGGACATTTTTGGATGTGTCGTAAAGCACCCAGAATCTGCT
>JAIRZG010000245.1 GCA_031267345.1 Zoogloeaceae bacterium | reverse complement strand
CTTTAGGGCGGTGGGAGCCTACCCCGCCCTAAAGGGCGGGGTTTCAGGCGACCGTTTTGGGAGGGGAGAGAAACCCCTTCCAAAACACGTTAGACCGACAGGCCTGAAGGCCTGTCGCTCATTTCTTGCTGGCAGACCTTGGTGGATAAGACGCGGAAAGCCGCACAACATTCCGGCGCGCGAGCGGGCTTCAGGTAGAATCGTAAAAATTTTCCCATTTTACCCGCCCATGTCCGAAGAAATCCTCATCAATTTTTCGCCGCTGGAAACCCGCGTCGCCATCATGACGCAAGGCGTGGCGCAGGAATTGCACATCGAGCGCGCCGTCAGTCTGGGTCTGGTCGGCAACATCTATCTGGGACGGGTGAGCCGCATCCTGCCGGGGATGCAGTCCGCCTTCATCGACATCGGCCTGGAACGCACCGCTTTCCTGCACGCCGCCGACATCTGGCAGACGCGGGAAAATGGCGAGCATGGGCGCGAACCGCAAAAACCCATAGAACGCCTCCTCTCCGAAGGCCAAAGCCTGGTGGTGCAAGTCATCAAGGATCCGCTGGGCAGCAAGGGAGCGCGGCTTTCCACACAAATTTCACTGGCCGGAAGAATGCTGGTCTATCTGCCGCAGGAAAAACACATCGGCATTTCGCAGCGCATTGAGGACGAAGCCGGACGCGAATCCCTGCGTCTGCGGCTCTCCTCGCTGGCGCCGGAAGAAGAAGGCGGTTTCATCGTGCGGACGATGGCGGAAAACGCCAGCGACGAAGAACTGACCAACGACATCGCCTATCTTCGCAAACTCTGGCGCGACATCCGCGACAAGGCCGGCAGCGCCGCCGCGCCCAGTCCACTGTATCTGGAGCTCAATCTGGCGCAACGGGTGCTGCGCGATCTGGTCAATCCCGAAACCACCCGCATCGTCGCCGATTCCAGCGCGCACCTGACCGCTATGCAGGATTTCGCCCGCGAATACATGCCGACGATGTTGCCGCTTATCGAATGCTACGCCGGAGCGCGTCCGCTGTTCGATCTGCACGGCGTCGAGGATGAAATCGAAAAGGCGCTGTCCAGACGCGTCGACCTGAAATCCGGCGGCTACCTGATTCTCGACCAGAACGAGGCCATGACCACCATCGACGTGAATACCGGCGGCTTTGTCGGCTTACGCAACTTCGATGACACTATCTTCAAAACCAATCTGGAAGCCGCGCAGTCCATCGCCCGACAACTCCGGCTGCGTAATCTTGGCGGCATCATCATCGTCGATTTTATCGACATGGAAAACCGCGAACACCGGAAGGCGGTGCTCGCCGAATTCAACAAGGCGCTGGAACGCGACCATACCCGCCTGACCGTCAGCGGCTTCACCGCGCTGGGTCTGGTGGAAATGACCCGCAAGCGCACCCGCGAATCGCTGGCGCATATCCTGTGCGAATCCTGCCCCACTTGCGCCGGACGCGGCGAAGTGAAGACCGCCCGCACCACCGCCTACGAAATCCTGCGCGAGTTGCTGCGCGAAGCCCGCCAGTTCGACGCGCGCGAATACCGCGTGTTGGCGGTTCCCGCCGTAATCGACCTGCTGCTCAACGAAGAATCCCAGGCGCTCGCCATGCTCTCCGACGAAATCGGCAAACCCGTCTCCCTCCAGGCCGAAGCCAGCTACGCCTGCGAACAGTACGACATCGTATTGTTGTAGGCGGCGCAAAGTGGTGTTTTGCGCCGGGGCAATCCGCCGAAAATGACAGAAAACAGTCCGCCGCCGGAGCGTCCCCGTGCCGCTGCCGTGAAGGCGCAGCCTGAACGAACCGCGCCATCCTCTGTCCTCTGTCCTCCGTCTTCTGAATCCCCGTCCTTTGAATTCCTGATCAGCGGTCTGGTGCAGGGGGTGGGATTCCGGCCTGCGGTCTGGCGATTGGCGACGGACTTGCGGCTGGCGGGTTGGGTGCGTAATACCGCGCAGGGCGTGGAGATTCACCTCGAAGGCGATGCGGCGCGGCAGGCGGATTTTTTGGCGCGCCTGACCGAAGCCATGCCATCTCTGGCGCGGATTGAGCAGATTCGGCGAACGCCCGCCGCCCGCGAAGGCTGCATGGACTTTCGCATTCGTGAAAGCACGGCGACGGCAGGATTGACTACGGCTATCGGCCCCGATCTGGCGCTATGCCCCGACTGCCTGGCGGAATTGTTTGACCCCCAAAGCCGTCGTTACCGCTATCCCCTGCTCGCCTGCACCCGCTGCGGCCCACGCTACAGCGTCACCCGTCATCTGCCTTATCAGCGCGCCGCCACCAGCCTCGCGCCCTATCCGCTATGCGCGGATTGCGCCGCCGAATACGCGAATCCCGCTGACCGCCGCTTTCACGCCGAGGCCGCCGCCTGTCCCGTCTGCGGCCCCGCGCATTACCTGCTGGGCGCCAAAGGGCAGCCGCTTGCCGAAGACCCGGCGGCGGGCGCGTGGCGGCGCGTTCAGGCGGGCGGCATCGTGGCGATCAAGGGATTGGGCGGCTTCCATCTGGTTTGCGACGCGCAAAATCCCGCCGCCATCGAACGTCTGCGCCAGCGCAAAAACCGCGACGCCAAACCCTTTGCGCTCATGGCGACCAATCTGTCCAGCCTCGCAACCTGGGTGGACGTGAATGCCACCGCCGCCCGACTGCTGACGCATGAAGCCCGTCCCATCGTGCTTTTACCCGCCAAAGCCGGACTTTCCGGCGTTGCGCCCGATCTCGAACGACTGGGCGTGATGCTGCCCGCCACCGCCATGCAGTGGCTGCTGCTGCACACAGCGGCAGGATGTCCGCAAGGCATGGACTGGACAACGACCGCGCAAGCCACGCTCCTCGTCATGACCAGCGCCAACCCCGGCGGCGAGCCGCTGGCGCGTGATAACGCGGAAGCCCTGACGCGACTTGCCGACATTGCCGACGCCTTCTGGCTGCATGAGCGCGACATCGTGACGCGCTGCGACGACAGCCTGTTGTTGCCGACGCAAAACGCCGCGCCGATTTTCATCCGTCGCGCCAGAGGCTATACGCCCGTCGCCATCCCTCTGGTGGACGATGGCCCGCCTGTGCTGGCGCTGGGCGCGTATCTCAAGAACGCGCTTTGTCTCACCCGTGGACGCGAAGCGTTTTTGTCCCAGCACATCGGCAGCCTGCAGAACGCCGCCAGCCTGATTTTTCTGGAAGAAACCGTCGAACACCTGATGCGGACGCTGGCGGTCAAACCCGTTGTCATCGCACACGATCTGCATCCGGATTATCCTTCCACGCAGCTGGCGCAAACGCTGGCGGCGCGGCTTTCCGTTCCCGCGACAGGCATTGCCCACCATCACGCCCATATCGCCGCAGTCTGCGCCGAGCGTCACCTGCATGAACCTGTGCTGGGTCTGGCGCTGGATGGCGTTGGCCTGGGGACGGACGGCGCGTTGTGGGGCGGCGAACTGTTGCGGGTGGAACAGGCCGATTGTCGTCGTTTGGGACATCTCTTGCCCCTGCCCGGCGGCGACAAGGCGGCGCTTGAACCCTGGCGCATGGGCGTCGCCCTGCTGCATCAGGCGGGCGCAGCGGCGCGCGTCGAAGACTGGCTCGAGCGTCGTTTTCCCGCGCTGGCCCTGAATGCCGCCGCGCAAATGCTGGTCGCCTTGCTGGAAAAAAAGCTGAATTGCCCGCCGACCACCAGCATGGGACGGGTATTCGACGCCGCCGCCGCGTTGTTGGGGGTTTGCGCCGTGAATCAGTACGAAGCGCAGGCGGCGACGCAACTGGAAAGCCTGGCCTTGCGCCATGCGGCAACGCACGGCGACAGCGAAGCGCTGCCGCTCGCCCGGACTTGCGTCCTGAACGCGGGCGTCCTCGATCTTTCGCCTCTGCTGCTTTCCCTGCTGACGGAAGCCGACACCGCGCGGGGCGCGGCCTGTTTCCACGCGAGCCTTGCGCGCGCGCTCGTTCATTGGGTTGCCGCCGTTGCCGAAAAAACTGGCATTCGCGCCCTCGTCGCCGCAGGCGGCTGTCTGCAAAACGCCCTGCTCGTCCAACAGCTCATGAAAGCCTGCGCCGCCGCTCATCTGACGCTTTATCTCCCTCATGCCGCGCCGCCCGGCGATGGCGGTCTGGCGCTGGGGCAGGCGTGGGCGGCAAGGGCAAAAATCCTTGCAGGAATGACAAATTGAAAGCGCTGCCTTGACTTCGGTTTATACTGTTGCGTTTTTTCAAACGGAGTAACCCCAAAAATGTTTAATTTGCACGGAAAAAAAGGGCTGGTTGTCGGCGTCGCCAACAATCAAAGCATCGCCTATGGCTGCGCCAGAGCGTTTGAGCTTTGCGGCGCGGACCTTGCCATCACCTATCTGAACGCCAAGGCCGAACCGCATGTGCGGCCCCTGGCGGAAATCCTGGGCGCGAATATCATCGAGCCGCTGGATGTGGAACAACCCGGCGAACTCGAAGCGGTGTTCAAGCGCATCGAAGAAAAATGGGGACGACTGGATTTTGTGCTGCATTCCATCGCCTTCGCGCCCAAGGACGACCTGCATGGGCGCGTCACCGATTGCAGCCGCGAAGGGTTTATGCGCGCCATGGATATTTCCTGTCATTCCTTCGCGCGTATGGCCAGACTGGCGGAACCGCTGATGCAGGACGGCGGCTGCCTGCTGACCATGAGCTACATGGGCGCGGACGAAGTGATCAACAACTACGGCATGATGGGGCCGGTCAAGGCGGCGCTGCAATCGGTCGCCCGCTATCTGGCGGCGGAACTGGGTCCCAAGGGCATTCGCGTACACGCCATTTCCCCCGGCCCCCTGAAAACCCGCGCCGCTTCCGGCATCAAGTCGTTTGACAAACTGATGGAAAAAGCCGTTGAACGCGCGCCGCTGCATACACTGGTCTCCATCGAAGACGTAGGCGCGCTGGCGGCCTTCCTCGCCAGCGATGTCGCCAAAACCATGACCGGCGGCACCATCCACATCGACGGCGGCTACAACGTCGTCGGCTGATCCCGTCGCCTGACGCGCGGGGAAGCTGGCGGCGCCAACGCCAAACCGCCTCTCCGCGTCTTTACCCCGTCACCGATAGACCAGCACCGGAATCTGCGAGTGGGTCAGCACCTTGTTGGTTTCGCTACCCAACAGCAGACCGCTGATGCCCCGGCGACCATGCGAGGCCATGAAAATCAGGTCGCAACCGTTCTGGTTGGCAGCGTTGATGATAGCTTCATAGGGAATATCGCTGTTCGCGCTGATGGTCTGGCATTCCACGCCCGCTTCCCGGCATTCCTGAAGCACGAAGGCGAATACCTCCCTGGCCTGTTGCTCCGCCATCTCCGCGAATTTTTCCGGCGAAGTCGGATCAATGAGCGCGCCTTCGCCAAAATAGGTGACAGGATATTCCGGCTTGGCGAAAAAGGCCGTAATCCGCGCGCCCGTTTCGCGCGCAAAAACCACCGCATGACGCACGGTCTTGTTGGAAAGTTCCGTCCCGTCTGTCGGCAGCAGAATGTGTTTGAACATGTTGTTCTCCTTTCATGGCGGTTGTCATGCTTTGTTAAAGACTGTCATCAGGATTCACCTTCCCGTATTATCCGCGAATTGCCCAAACTGCGCGTATCCGCCTTTGAATCCGGATGTGGTATAAAGGCGGGGTTATACGTTAGGAGAGACCCCATGAGCGCCAAACCGCCTTCATCAACCGAACACAAGGGCTTCGATATCAATGAGGCCAGTCCGCTGGAAGCCCTGGGTGAGAACATCAGCAAGCATCTGGATCCTTTCGGCGTCACCAGCGCCATGCTCAATGCCCACGCGGCCTGGTTGATGCATCCGCAGGAGCTTTCCCGCGCTGTCGCCGCGCTCTCCGGCGACCTGCTGGCGCTACAGGCGCATACCGCGCGCCGCGCCCTTGGCATCCCCTCGGAAGACGTGGTGTTGCCACACGCCGACGATACCCGCTTTGCCGATCCGGCCTGGAGCGATACGGCTTCCTGGGACATCCTCAAGGAATGGTATCTGGCCTTCACCCATCGCTTGCAGGACATGTATTTTGAAACGCCCGGCATGAACGGCAAGGAGCGGCGTCGCGCCGCCTTCTGGCTACGCAAATGGCTGAACGCGGTCGCGCCGACCAATTTTTTCTGGACCAATCCCATCGCCCTGCGTAAATTCGTGGAAAGCCACGGCGAGAGTCTGACGAACGGGATGCAGAATTTCCTCCGCGACGCCAAGGCGAACAACATCCTGATGGTGGAAGAAAACGCCTTCACGGTGGGCAAGGATTTGGCGACCACGCCCGGCAAGGTGATTTATCGTAACCGTCTGCTGGAAATCATCCATTACACGCCGACCACCAAACAGGTGCATTCCGTTCCCATCCTGATCGTCACGCCCTGGATCAACAAGTTCTATATTCTCGACTTGACCGCCAAAAAGAGCCTGGTCAAATATCTGGTCGATCAGGGGTTTTCCGTATTCATCACCAGCTGGAAAAATCCCACGGCGGACATGGCCGGCGTCACCTTCGATGATTATCTGATCGAAGGCGCGGATGAAGCGGTGAAGAAGGTGCTGGATTTCCACCAGGTTCCCAAGTTGCATATCGCGGGCTATTGCATTGGCGGTACGCTGGTCAGCGCCTGGATGGCCTGGGCCAACCGTCAGTATGGCCCGGACAAGATACCGGTGGCGGACTGGACTTTGTTTACCACCCTTACGGATTTTTCCCGTCCCGGCGACATCGAGGTCTTCATCAACGAGGCGGGCATTGACGCGCTGGAAGAAACCATGGCGCAAAAAGGCTTTCTGGAAGGCCGCGACATGGCCTCCTCTTTCCGCCTCCTGCGCTCCAACAGCCTGATCTGGCATTACTGGGTGCACAGCTATCTGTACGGCGAAACCCTGCCGCCCTTCGATGTGCTGTTCTGGAACGTCGATTCCACCCGTATGCCCTACGCCATGCACAGTTACTATCTGCGCGAGATGTACCTCAACAACAATCTCGTCAAACGCGACCGCCTGACTATCGCCGGACAACCGATAGACCTGCACCGCATCACCCAACCGCTTTACGCGGTTACGGCGATCGATGATCACATCGCGCCGTGGATACAGTGCTACCGCATCCGCAAGTATGTCAATGAGAATGCGCCGGTGCATTTCGTGCTGTCGACTTCCGGTCACATCGTCGGCATTGTCAATCCGCCGGTCAACCCGCCCAAACGCGCTTTCTGGTCAGGCGAACCCGGCCCGAATGAACGCTATGAAGACTGGATGAAACGCAGCAAAAAGCAACCCGGCACCTGGTGGGAAGAATGGAAAGTCTGGCTGGAAGCGCGCGGCGGCGCATTGATTGACGCGCCGCCCGTCTCCAACCGCAGATACCCGGCGCTGGCGGATGCGCCCGGCGTCTATGTGCTGGAAAAATAACGCGGCGCGTGATTTTTTTACGCTTCCCGTCATTCCGGCGTTTGCCGGAATGACGGGAAGCGTCTGACTGCCGCCCTTCCGATTCGTTCGGGCAACGCAATGGATTTTCTGCTACCCTTGCTCGCCTTTTGATCGGTTATGGATTTTAATGCCTGATTTGCGTGAATCGCCCGTTCCGCTTCCTCCTGCCTCCTCCCTGCCGCCACTCGCCCTTCGCGGGAAAACCCTGTTGCCTATTGTGCAGGGCGGCATGGGCGTCGCCATTTCGGCGCACAAACTGGCGGGCGCGGTTGCCGCTGAAAACGCCATTGGCACCATCGCCAGCGTCGATCTGCGCCACCATCATCCCGATCTGCTGGAAATGACGCAGCGCGTCAAGGATCGGGACGCCAACAAGGAAGCCATCTGGAAGGCCAATCGCATCGCGCTCGATCGGGAAATTCGCGCCGCGCTGGAAATTGCCCAAGGGCGCGGTTTGGTCACGGTCAATGTCATGCGCGCCGTATCGCAATATCAGGAATATGTGCGCCAGTCCTGCGAATCCGGCGCTCACGCTGTTGTCATGGGTGCGGGATTGCCGCTGGATTTGCCGGATCTGATCCAGGATTTTCCCGATGTCAGCCTGTTTCCCATTCTTTCGGATGTGCGCGGGGTGGTGTTGATCCTGAAAAAATGGATGCGTAAAAAACGTCTGCCGGACGCCATCGTGATTGAGCATCCGGCCTATGCGGGCGGGCATCTGGGGGCGCAGCAAAAGGAAGATGTGAACGACCCGCGTTTCGATTTCGATGTAGTCATCCCCGGTGTGCTGCAAGCCTTCAAGGACCTGGGGGTGGAATCGGAGCATATTCCCCTGATTCCCGCCGGCGGCATTTGCAGTCACGCACAGGTGCGCGAACTCCTCAACATGGGCGCTTCCGCCGTGCAACTGGGGACCGCCTTTGCCGTCACGGAAGAATGCGACGCGCATCCCGACTTCAAAAAGGTGCTGCTGGGCGCGACGGATGAAACCGTGGTGGAATTCATGAGCTGCGCCGGACTCCCTGCGCGCGCCGTGCTCACGCCCTGGCTGGAAAACTATCTGGCGCGCGAACAAAAACTGATGCAGGCGGCGGAAGGCAAGCAACACAAATGTACGCTGGCCTGGGATTGTCTGGTGACGTGCGGTCTGCGTGACGCCAATCCCAAACACGGGCAATTCTGCATCGACCACCAACTCGCCGCCGCCGTGCGCGGCGAACTCAAGCACGGTCTGTTCTTTCGGGGCAAAACAAAACTCCCCTTCGGTCGACGCATCCGCCCGGTACGGGATCTGATTCGCTACCTGATGACGGGCGAGGGTCTGGAGGCTTGATACGCAAGCGGGCGGCGCGGATTTCGGAAGGCCTGACATCTGATCCCTGATCTCCTATACTCCCCGCTCTTGCCCTTGAGGAACAACACGCCATGAATCGTCTTTCCCTGCCTGCCGTTTTGGATTGCGCCCCGCTCATTGTCGTTTGCGGCGACAAAAAAACGGAAGCCGCCGCGCCGTCGGCGAAGACGGCAAGGTCAAAAACCGGCGCGTGGCGATTGTGAAACCTTGAGGAGGTCTGTCCGAAACGCGGCGCCCCATCGACTTTACCGTCCTCTGCCCCCTGGAATGACATGACCACTCGCCTGCGGGAAATTCCCTATAACTACACTTCCCTTTCCGACCGGGAGATTGTGATCCGTTTGTTGGGCGAGGAAAGCTGGCAAATCCTGGACGCGCTGCGGGACGAGCGGGTTACGGGGCGGTCGGCGCGGATGCTCTATGAGGTGCTGGGCGACATCTGGGTGGTGGCGCGGAATCCCTTTCTCGAAGACGACTTGATCGCCAATCGCAAGCGGCGCAAAGCCCTGATTGACGCCCTGCATCATCGACTTTCCGAAGTGGAAAAGCGGCGACAGGCGTCTTCCGGCGAAGACCCGGGGCGCAGCATACGGGTGGAACGGCTGGTTGAGGCGGCGAAAGAGGCGGTGCAGCGGTTTGAGGCGTGGTTTCGGGAAGCGCGCCGTTTGCGGCAGAAGACGCTGAAAATTCTGGGACGTCATACCCGGAAAGACAATATCGCCTTTGACGGCCTTTCCCGCGTCGCGCATGTGACCGACGCGACCGACTGGCGCGTCGAATATCCGTTTGTCGTGTTGACGCCGGATACCGAGGCCGAAGTCGCGCCGCTGGTCAAGGGCTGCATTGAGGCCGGACTGACCATCATCCCGCGTGGCGGCGGAACCGGCTACACGGGTGGGGCGATTCCGCTTTCCCGTTATTCTGCGGTCATCAATACCGAAAAACTGGCGGCGCTGTCTCCGGTAGAGGAGTGCGTCCTGGCGGGGCAGACTTACGCCACCATCCGCACTGGCGCGGGCGTGGTTACGGATCGCGTTGCGGAAGCGGCGGCAAAAGCGGGGCGGGTGTTCGCGGTCGATCCGACCTCCGCTTCCGCTTCTTGCGTCGGCGGCAATATCGCCATGAACGCGGGCGGCAAAAAGGCCGTGTTGTGGGGTACGGCGCTCGACAATCTGGCTTGGTGGAAAATGGTCGATCCGGACGGCAACTGGCTGGAGATTGAGCGTCTTGACCACAATTTCGGCAAGATGCACGAACAGGACACGGTGCGCTTTCGTCTGCGGCGGTTTTCCCCGGATGAAAAAAAGCTGCTGTCCGAAGAAATACTGACCATGCGCGGCGCGCAGTGTCGCAAGATCGGGTTGGGCAAGGATGTGACCGACAAATTTCTGGGCGGCCTGCCGGGGGTGCAAAAGGAAGGCACGGATGGCGTCATCGTCGCCGCCCGCTGGTTGTTGCACCAGATGCCACCCGTCACGCGCACCGTCTGTCTGGAATTTTTCGGTCAGGTGCGCGAGGCTGTGCCGTCGATTGTCGAGATTACCGACTATTTCAAGCCGGGCGGCGCGGGGCTGGCGGCAGGCGTGCGTCTGGCGGGACTGGAACATCTGGACGAACGCTATGTGAAGGCCGTCGGCTACGCCACCAAAGCCAAGCGCGAAGGACAACACCTGCGCCCGAAAATGGTGTTGATTGGCGATATTGTCGGTCACGACGAAGCCGCCGTGGCGGCTGCCGCCGTGGAAGTGGTGCGAATGGCGAATCGGCGCGGCGCGGAAGGATTCATTGCCGTCGCGCCGGAAATGCGGAAAAAATTCTGGCTTGACCGTTCGCGCACCGCCGCCATTTCCCGCCACACCAATGCCTTCAAGGTCAACGAAGACGTGGTGATTCCCCTGCCGCGCATGGGCGAATACTGCGATGGCATCGAGCGTATCAATATCGAGCTTTCCATTGAAAACAAACTTGCGCTCTGCGACGCGCTGACCGCCTTTCTGCGCGGCGACTTGCCCGTCAAGGTAGGCGACAGCAAGCTCCCCAAGGACATCCTGATGGGCGAGCGGCGCGAACAGGCGCAGGAACACGTCGCTCGTGTGCGCGCGCGCTGGCAGTGGATGCTCGACCATCTCGGCCTGCCGCTGCCGGAAGCGGAAGCGCGGTTTGCCGCCTTCGGCATCGTGGCGGGCGAACGAACCAACAAGGCGGAAAAACCGACGCTCTTTCACCGCTTGCAGGATTATTCGCTGCGCGTCTCGTGGAAAAAGGAACTGAAAGAGCCGCTGGAATTCATCTTCGACGGCCCCATTTTCCGTCCGCTGTCGGAAAAGCTGGACGCCATACAAAAGGAAACGCTGCGCGCCCGGGTGTTCGTCGCCCTGCACATGCACGCGGGCGACGGCAATGTGCACACCAACATTCCGGTCAATTCCGACAATTACGAAATGCTGCAAACCGCCAATCGCGCCGTGGAGCGCATCATGGCGCTGGCGCGTTCCCTGGACGGCGTCATTTCCGGCGAACACGGCATTGGCATGACCAAGCTGGATTTTCTCACCGAAGACGAAATTCGCCCCTTCTGGAATTACAAACAAAAAGTCGATCCCGCAGGCCATTTCAACCAGGGCAAGCTGATGCCGGGCGCGAACCTTGCCCGCGCCTATACGCCGTCGTTTTCGCTGTTGGGCGCGGAATCGCTGATTATGGAACAGTCGGAAATCGGGCGCATTTCCGGCATGGTCAAGAACTGCCTCCGGTGCGGCAAGTGCAAGCCGGTCTGTTCCACGCACGTGCCGCGCGCCAATCTGCTCTACAGCCCGCGCAACAAGATTCTCGGCATCAGCCTGTTGATCGAGGCTTTTTTGTATGAGGAACAAACCCGGCGCGGCATCAGCCTGATGCACTTCGACGAATTCAACGACGTGGCCGAGCATTGCACCGTCTGCCACAAATGCGCAAGTCCCTGTCCGGTGGATATTGATTTCGGCGATGTCACCGTCGCCATGCGGACTTTCCTGAAAAAGCAGGGCAAGAAAAGGTTTTCCGCAGGCGGCTTTGCCGCGATGAGCTTTTTGAATCTGAAAGACCCGACGGCGATCAAGCTGACGCGCCAGTTCATGATCGCCTGGGGCTACCGCGCGCAGCGATTGGGGCACAAGCTGGGCAAATACCTGGGGCTGATTCAGGCTTCGGTCAAACACCCGTCCAGCACCCTGGGGCGACCGGACGCGCGGACGCAGGTGATCCACTTTCTCAACAAACCCATGCCCGGCGGCCTGCCCGCGCGCACCCTGCGCGCCCTGCTGGAGATTGAGGATAACGCCATCATTCCGGTCATCCGCAACCCGCAAAAGACCACGGAAGAAACGGAAACGGTGTTTTATTTTCCCGGCTGCGGCTCTGAACGACTGTTCAGCCAGGTGGGGCTGGCGACCCAGGCCATGCTCTATGAAATCGGCGTCACCACGGTGCTGCCGCCGGGCTATCTCTGTTGCGGCTACCCGCAAAACGCGGCGGGCGAACGCGATAAAGGCCACAAAATCAGCACCGACAACCGGGTGCTGCTGCACCGCGTCGCCAATACCCTGAATTATCTGGACATCAGGACGGTGCTGGTCTCCTGCGGCACCTGCATGGATCAGTTGCAACAATACGAATTCGACAAAATCTTTCCCGGCTGCCGCCTCATGGACATTCACGAGTATCTGCTGGAAAAGGGCGTCCGGCTGCAAGGCAAGACGGATGGCGCGGCGCGTTATCTGTATCACGACCCGTGCCATACGCCGATGAAGCTTTATTCCGGCCTCAAGGTGACGGGCGAATTGCTCGGTCAGCCGGTGCAGCCGTGCGAACGCTGCTGCGGCGAATCCGGCACGCTCGCGGTGACGCGCCCGGACATCGCCACGCAGGTGCGCTTCAAGAAACAGGCGGAAATCGAACAGGACAGCGCCCGCCTGCGCGCCGATGGCTTTACGGGCGAAATCCATATCCTGACCGCTTGTCCCTCCTGCCTGCAAGGGCTGGGACGCTATCGCCACGACGCCCACGTCAAAACGGATTATCCTGTCGTGCTCATGGCGCGGCGCCTGCTGGGTGTAAACTGGATGAAGGACTACGTTCAGCGCGTCAACAATGGCGGCATGGAACGGATACTGTTGTGACAAAAAGGAGTAAAACACATGATTGAATACACGCCCACCTCACTTGAATTCACGCCTTCCTCTTTTCCTGCGGGCGGCGGCGCGCAAAGGCCGGGTCAGCCTTCGCCCTCCAGCGCGCCGCGCGAGGTCATTGCCGACCTGACGACCGGCCTGCGGCTGATCGCCACGCTGCCGACCGATTTTCCGCAAAAGGCGCTGTCGGGCATTCGTCATATCGTGGATTGTCTTGCGGCGCAGCCGCCCGAAATCGGGGTTTATCTGGATGTTCTGGAACAGGCGCGCGTATCGCTGTACCCCTGCTGCGAATCCCTGGGCGAGCGTTACCGCGACAACAGTCTACCTCTGCGCGAGCGGGATGAAGATGTTTTCCGGCAGACGATGGAAACGCTGCGCGCGATGGGCAAGGCTTACGAACACTGCGTACAGGCGTTGCTGCATGACCGGAGCGCCTACGACGATCAGGCGCGCGCCCGCAAGCTGGCGTTGGCGCTGTACCGCGTCATTTATTACAGTTGCGCCATTCTCTGCGAACACTACGCCGCGCGGCAGGAAATGCCGGCGGGTCTCTGGCAGCAGATTAACCGGCATTACGCGCTGGCGGAAGAACACGATCTGGCGCAAAAAATCGTGCCGGAACCCATCCGCGAAGAAAATCAGGATGTTTGTCCCGCCACCGCCTATCTGGCCTTTTTGCTCATTGAAATCGCCAATCCCTATAATTACTCCCTGAATGATCAGCAGATGATTCGTCATCTGGCCTGGCGTTGGGCATCGCTGGTTTCCATTCGTCCGGTGGATTCACTGGAAGACGCGCCCACGTTCGTCATCGATCTGAAAGAGGACAAGGGACTGCACCAGCCGCGCAATGGCATGGTGAGCGATAGCGTATGGCATCCGAATATCGCCTTCCTGACGGAAAAAATCCGCGATACGCAAGCGCAGATGGCGGATGGCGCAACGCCGGAGCAACTGGGTCTGGGCGAGATCAGCGTCACGCGCGCGCGGCGTTTGCTGGGCAAGCTCCTGACGCCCTGGTCGCTGCTTTCCAGTCCGCGCCGTTTCCGGCGCTTCGCCACCAAGGGCGAAGCGCGGGTGACGCTGGGTTTTGAGCCGATGTACACGGCAATCGCGAACGAAACTTTCCAGCAGCCGGACAGCGCGGGCAGAAGAAGCCTGATCACGCCGCTGGATAATGGTTTGCTGCCGCCTACGGAAGCGGTGCACCATGAGTTCATTTATGATGCCTGGGATGTCATTGATTATTCCGTCAACGGCTTCCGCCTTTGTCGGCATATCGCCGGACAGCAAATTGCCTACAGCCAGTTGATTGCCGTAAGTTCGCAGGGCGGCGCGAACTACCAGTTGGGCAAGGTCAGTTGGCTGATTCAGGATAACGAGGAAGACAGTCTCAATCTGGGCGTCTCCATGCTGCCCGGCAATCCTCAGGGCGTTGCCGTGCGTTCGCTCACCGCGCCGCGCGGCGATCGGGAACCCTACGCGCCGGCTTTCCGTCTGCCGCCGCTTACGCCCGACGGCGAAGCCATGCTGGTTTTGCCCAAGGGCACATTCGCCGCGTCGCGCGGGCTTTCGCTGGTATGCGATGAAAAGGTGTCGCGCATCAACCTGCAAAAAGTCGTCCAGCGCGGGCTGGATTTTGAAGTCGCCAGCTATCTCGTGGTGGAGACAAAATGAACGTCACCCCGACAGCGCGCAGTTGAAGACAAACGTCATGCAGAACCTTACGGCTTCTGTCTTCATCGGCGCAACGCTGCTTTTTTGCGGCGCGGCGGCGCGTCGGGCGCGCGTTTTCGCAACCCGTTTTATTGGAATATCATGAGCAATGACAACCTGACCCATTTTGGCTTTCAGGAAGTGAATGAAGGCGACAAGGAAAAAAAGGTGGCGGAAGTTTTTGATTCCGTCGCCAGTCGTTATGACCTGATGAATGACCTCATGTCGGCGGGGCTGCATCGTTTGTGGAAGCGGTTTGCCGTGGCGCAGAGCGGCGTCCGCAAGGGCGCGCGGGTGCTGGATATTGCGGGCGGCACGGGGGATTTGTCGCTGGCCTTCGCCAAGCGCGTCGGCGTGGAAGGGCAAGTGTTGCTGACCGACATCAATAACGCCATGCTGACGCATGGGCGTGATCGTCTGCTGGATCGCGGCTATCCTGTTCCAGCTACGCAATGCAATGCCGAGCGGATCCCCTTCAAAAACGATGTGTTTGATTGCGTCATGGTTTCTTTCGGGTTGCGCAACATGACCCACAAGGACGCGGCGCTGGCGGAAATGCGGCGGGTGTTGAAGCCCGGCGGACGCCTGCTGGCGCTGGAATTCTCGCGCGTCTGGAAGCCGCTTGCGCCGCTCTATGACCTGTATTCCTTCAAGGTCATCCCGAAAATCGGCCAACTTGTTACCCACGACGCGCCCAGTTACCGATACCTTGCCGAGTCTATCCGGGTGCATCCGGATCAGGAAGGTCTGAAAAGCCTCATGGAATCCGTAGGACTGGAAAAGGTCGAATACTTCAATCTGTGCTTCGGCGTGGTGGCCTTGCATCGGGCATACAAATTCTGATGTCCGCGCGGCTGTCGTTTTCCGGATGGCCTGCCTTGCCGATGGCCTGGGTCGCGGTCTGGCAACGCAATTTTTTTGTCTGGCGCAAGACAGCCCTGCCCGCCCTGTTGGGCAATCTTGCCGATCCCATGATCTACATGTTCGGCCTGGGCTACGGGTTGGGGGGATTGCTGCCTTCGCTGGAAGGGCAGCCCTATGTGGCCTTTCTTGCGGCGGGCATCATCTGCGCTTCCACCATGAACGCCGCCAGTTTTGAGGCGTTGTATTCGGCCTTTGCGCGGATGCACGAACAAAAAACCTGGGAAGCCATCCTCAATACGCCGCTGGGTCTTGCCGATGTGCTGCTGGGCGAACTGGCCTGGGCTGCCAGCAAGGCGCTGCTTTCCGGCGCGGCCATTTTGCTGATCATTGCCCTGATGGGGCTGACCAAGGCCTGGCTGGCGCTCTGGGTGTTGCCGGTAGTCTTTTTGACCGGTCTGGCTTTTGCCGCGCTGGGGTTGATTTTTACGGTCATGGCCTCGTCCTATGGGTTTTTCATGTATTACTTCACCCTGTTCATCACGCCCATGACCCTGATTTCCGGCGTCTTTTTTCCGGTCGACCAGTTACCCGGCTGGCTGGCCGCCCTGGGCGCCGGGTTGCCGCTCGCGCATGGCGTCGCGCTGGTGCGTCCGCTGTTGCACGGCAATGTTCCGCCAAACGCCTTCGCCCACATCGCCGCCCTGCTCGCCATCACCGCCCTCGCCTGGGGCGTCGCCCTCACCCTCGCCCGCCGACGATTGATGTGATCCGAGGCCGGAGGAGGACAGGAATCAGGGATCAGGAACCCTGCCCGCATCGTCCGGCGCGCATTGCCGCTTGCAAGGAGGACGCCACGGCGCGATCTTGAGCAGCAGCAGCATCCCCGGAACGGCCAGGACGGTGCACAGCAGGAAGAAGTTGAACCAGCCCAGCAGTTCCGCCATGCCGCCCGCAGTGGCGTTGATCAGGGTGCGCGGCATGGAGGCGAGGCCGGTGAACAGGGCGAACTGGGTGGCGGTGTAGGCGGGATGCGTAGTACGGGCGATGAAGGCGATAAAGGCCGCCGTGCCCAGTCCCACGCCCAGATATTCGGCGGAAATGACGACCGCCAGCGCGACGAGATTGAAGGTTTTGATTTCCGTTTGCGGGCCGATATCCGCGAGCCAGGCAAAACCCAGTATCGTCATCAGTTGCACCACGCCGAATACCCACAGGGCGCGGTTGACGCCGATTCTGACCATGATCAGGCCGCCCAGCGCGCAGCCGATGATGGTCGGCCAGAGCGCGGCGTGTTTGGCAATCAGGCCGATATGCGTTTTGGAAAACCCCATTTCCAGATAAAAAACGCTGGACAAGGCCGTAGCAAAGGAATCGCCGAGTTTGTAGAGCACGAGAAAAGCCAGAATGAGCAGCGCGTGCCGCCAGCCCAGACGCTGCATGAATTCCTGAAACGGCAGCACACAGGCTTCGCGCAGATTTTTCGGCGGCGTTTTTACGGCGGGTTCCGTGACCATCAACGCCATGAGCATCCCGGGCAGCATGAACAGCGCGGTAATCCAGAACACCTGCGCCCAGGGCAGATGATCCGACAAAATCAGGGAAAGCGATCCCGGCACCAGTCCCGCCGCGCGGTAGGCGCTCACGTGCACGGAATTGCCCATGTCCATTTCGTTTTCCGTCAGCATTTCGCGGCGAAAGGCGTCAATGGCGATGTCCTGTGTAGCCGCCAGAAACGCCAGTATGCTGGCAAGCAGGGTGATGAGCCAGATGTCGCGCTTTGGATCGAACCCGCCAATGCAGCCAATGACGATGAACAGCCCGATCTGGGTGATCAGCATCCAGCCGCGCCGCAGTCCCAACGGCGGCGTGTAACGCTCCAGCAGCGGCGCCCAGAGGAATTTCCAGGTAAACGGGAATTGCACCAATGTCATGAAGCCGATGGTTTTGAGGTCGACTTCCGCGCTTCTCAACCAGACCGGCATCAATTGCAGCAGCAAAAACAGCGGCAGGCCGGACGAAAATCCCGTAAAAACACAAATCAGCATCCTGCGGGTGAGGAGCGGCTGGAGCCAGGCAAGCAGGGACATGGGATTACGCAAGCAGGGCATTCAGTCTTTTTCGCGCCCGCAGAATCGCCGCGTTGACCTGTTCCGGCGCCGCGCCGCCAATATGATTGCGGGCGGCAAGCGAGCCTTCCACCGTCAGCGCGGCGAAGACATCGTTTTCGATCAGCGGCGAGAAGGCTTGCAGTTCGGCAAGGGCCAGTTCCGACAAGGCTGCGCCTTTTTGTTCCGCCGCCTTGACCACCCCGCCGACGATGGCGTGGGCGTCGCGGAAAGGAACGCCTTTTTTCGCCAGATAATCGGCCAGATCGGTAGCGGTGGCGAACCCCTGTTGCAAGGCGTACCGCATGGCGTCCGCGCGGATATGAACGCCGTCGGTCAGCATGTCGGCAAAAATCCGCAAGGTGTCGGTCACGGTGTCGAGCGCGTCGAACAGCGGCTCCTTGTCTTCCTGATTGTCCTTGTTGTAGGCGAGCGGCTGGGCTTTCATCAGGGTGAGGAGCGCCACCAGATCGCCATGCACCCGTCCGGTCTTGCCGCGCGCCAATTCCGGCACATCCGGATTTTTCTTCTGCGGCATGATCGACGATCCGGTGCAAAAACGGTCGGCAAGGCGTACAAAGCCGACGCGCGGATTCATCCACAGCACCAGTTCTTCGGAAAGTCGGGAGATGTGGGTCATGAAAAGGGAACAGGCGGCGCAGAATTCAATGGCGAAATCGCGATCGGAAACGGCGTCCAGCGAGTTTTCGCACACCGCCTCAAACCCCAGTTCAGCCGCCACAAAGGCGCGGTCTATGGGATAGCTCGTCCCCGCCAGCGCCGCCGCGCCCAGCGGCAGACGATTGACGCGCCGCCGACAGTCGATGAACCGCTCGCCATCGCGCAGGAACATCTCGAAATACGCCAGCAGGTGATGTCCGAACGTGACTGGCTGCGCGACCTGCAAATGCGTAAAGCCCGGCATGGGCGTGGCGGCCTCGCGTTCCGCCAGCGCGATCAGCGCGTTCTGAAAGGCGTTCAGCAACGCCAGAATGCCGTCGATGCCGTCACGCAGATACAGGCGGATGTCGGTGGCGACCTGATCATTTCTGGAACGCCCGGTATGCAGCCGCTTGCCCGCATCGCCGACCAGCGCAGTCAGGCGTTTTTCGAGATTGAAATGCACGTCTTCCAGATCAATCGACCACTGGAATTGCCCGTTTTCGATTTCCAGCCGGATAATGTCCATGCCGCGCTCGATGTCCGCCAGGTCCTGCGCGCTGATGATGCCCTGGCGGGCGAGCATCCTGGCGTGCGCCAGCGACGCAAGCATGTCGTGCCGCCACAGACGTTGGTCAAAGGCGACCGAAGCGGTATACCGCTTGACCAAACCGGAAACGGGTTCAGAAAAACGACCCGCCCATGTATATTGCGAGGCTGGACTGGAATTCATGCTGACCGGAAACAGAAGGAGAAAACAAGGGTGGAAAGTATACGGCAAAACACGCGCCATCTTCTGCCGGATTGGCGCAATCAGGGCGTAATCTGGCGCATTCTCATCAGCGTCAACCTGCTGGCGCTGGGCGCGGCGCTGGTCGGGACGCGCACGCCGACGGGCTGGCTGGTGACGTTCATGGAAAATGCCGCCTGGGTGGAACCGCTGCTGCTGGCGAATCTCATTTTCCTAGCGCTGGCGCGCGACGCGCTCTGGCGCTGTCCGCCCCGTCTGGGACAGGGCATCGTGCTGCTGGTCGTTGCCGTCAGCGCCATCTTTTTGCAGGATAGCTGGCGCTTTCTCGGACTGACGCAGGATGGGCTGACATGGCGCGTCGTACTGCTCGCCGTCGCCTGCGCCGCGCTGTTGCTCTACTATTTTGAACTGCGCGCCCAGGCGCTCCTGCCCTATCTGGCGGAAGCCCGACTGGCGGCCTTGAACGCCCGCATCCGCCCGCATTTCCTGTTCAACGCCCTGAACACCGTCATTGCCCTGATCCGCAGCAATCCGCGCGGCGCGGAAAACGCGCTGGAAAGCCTTTCCGACCTCTTTCGCGCGCTGTTGAAAAACACCCGCGAACTCACCTCGCTCTCCGCCGAAATCGCGCTGGGACGACAATATCTGGAACTGGAAAAACTGCGTCTGGGCGAGCGTCTGCACGTTCACTGGGAGATCGAAGTGTTGCCGCAAGACACGCAGGTTCCGCCGCTCATGCTGCAACCCCTGCTGGAAAACGCCGTCTATCACGGCATCGAGCCTTCGGCGCAGGCGGGCGAAATTCAGGTTCGCATGGACATGAAGAATGATCGGCTGCGTCTGGAAGTCATCAACACCCTGGAAGACGCGAACGAACACGCCGAACCGCCGGAGGTTCGCCCCGGCAACCGCATGGCGCTGGAAAACATCCGCCAGCGTCTGGCGCTCTACTACGACATGGAGGCCACGCTGGAATACGGCGTCAAAAACGGCCTCTACCGGGTGTGCGTCGAATGTCCCTGCCGGACACACGGTTTTTCCGTTTGACGGATCCATCATGCTGACCCTTCTGATAGTCGATGACGAAGACCTGGCGCGTCTGCGTTTGTGCGAACTGCTGGACGACATTGCCAATGCCTGTCCCACCCGCGTCCTCGGCGAAGCCGGAGACGGTCTGGCGGCGCTCGACTGGCTGCAATCCGCGCCCGAACTGCCCGACGCGCTGCTCGCCGACATCCACATGCCGCGCATGGGCGGTCTGGAACTGGCGACGCATCTGGAAAAATTGCAAAAGCTGCCCGCCGTCATCTTTACCACCGCCTACGACAACCACGCCGTACAGGCGTTTGAACTCAACGCCGTCGATTACCTGCTGAAACCGGTGCGCGCCCAACGTCTGCTGACCGCGCTGGAAAAAGTCCGGCAACATCCGGACGCGGGAAAAGCCCCGCCGCGCAAGCTGGCGTCCCTGCAACAGCAGGTCAACGGCGGACGCAGCTATCTGTCCTGCCACGAACGCGGTCGCCTGTTGCTGGTTTCGCTTGCCGAAGTGCTCTATTTCAAGGCCGACCTCAAATATGTCATCGCCCGCACGCCGGAACGCGAATATGTGCTGGATGAGACCATCGCCGGATTGGAAGCAGAATTCCCCGCAAGTTTCATCCGTCTGCACCGCGCCACGCTCATCGCCCGTCGCGCCCTGGCAGGTCTCGAACGCGCCCGTAAAGACGACGACGCCTACGGCTACGCCCTCTTCCGCCAAATCCCCGACAAACTCCCCATCAGCCGCCGCCAATGGCCTGCCGCCCGCGCCCTTGTGCTTGCGGACAGTGATGACGCCACATAACGACCACCCCGGTGAAAACTGCGGTTGTTGATCAGGGGTTCGCTCCCTCCTCATCAACGGGCGGAGGGGTGCAAGCGGAGTTGGTTTTACGATAAAAAAACAGGGAGCGAGTTCAGCATAGGAACCGCTCCCTATTCGATGCGCAAGTCGCCGGATTTACTGCAACTTGATTTCCACGTCTACGCCTGCGGGCAAATCGAGTTTCATCAGCGCGTCTACGGTTTTGTCGGTGGGATCGACGATGTCCATCAGGCGCAGGTGGGTGCGGATTTCAAACTGGTCGCGCGAAGTTTTGTTTACGTGCGGCGAACGCAGGATGTCGAAACGTTGTTTGCGGGTGGGCAGGGGCACCGGGCCGCGCACGACTGCGCCGGTGCGTTTGGCGGTTTCAACGATTTCCTGCGCGGACTGGTCGATCAGCTTGTAATCGAACGCCTTGAGACGGATGCGGATTTTCTGGTTTTGCATGGTGGATTCCAAAGAACGAGGGGAAAGGGTAAGGCGCCCCATCCCCGGTTAATAAAAAGAACGCGCGTTGCAACAAAACTGCAACAAAACTTACTCGATGATTTTGGCGACGACGCCCGCGCCGACGGTGCGACCGCCTTCGCGGATGGCGAAACGCAAGCCTTCTTCCATCGCAATCGGCGCTATCAGCTTCACCTCTATGGTCACGTTGTCCCCCGGCATCACCATCTCCGTACCCTC